>NZ_JBQGUZ010000037.1:0-16983 GCF_052078135.1 Acinetobacter lwoffii | reverse complement strand
TAGCAGTCCTTAACAGATTTACGGAATTAGGTCGACCACTTACCCAAGTTACGCCTTAAATTTGGCTCAATTAGGGGCGCTTTGCATTTCAAATCTTTGTGCAACAAAGCCTCTAAAAGATATTGAATTTCGCCTCTTGTATTTAGAACAGCACCATCCTCTTTTATTGCTTGATTTGCAGAAATCATAGTACGAATTAGTCGCTCAACATTCGTATCATTTCCACCTAATGTTTCATGGTTTGCTAAAATTTGAGATAAACGAGATGCACGACCTGCTGATAATTCTCCTTCAACATCACGTAAAGGTTTTAAATACGTTGTGGAAAGATACATGCGAGCTGCTTTCTCTATGGTAGGTCCTTCAGCATTTTGTCCAGAATTAATATCTGTTTGAATAAATTGCCCAATTTTATTGGTTAATTGTTTGATAGATGCGGTTAGGTTTACGTATAAAAATGCTTCAGATTGGTGCTGTGTATTTTTGATATATGTGATGTGTTCTGGGAATATGCTTTGGTCATCAATACTAAGATCTGCAAATTTCAATTGAATATTGAGAATATTTTTCCCATCATGGAAATCAGTAAGTATAAATTTCGTCCACTCTGATGAGTTTGTATCTAGTACAAGTCTGATGGCATCAATAAGAGCCGTTTTGCCAGAGTCATTTTCACCTATTAGAAGGTTTAGCCCCTTATTGAACTCAAGTTCAAAATTTTGAAAAATACGAAAATTATTTATTTTTATGGTTTGTAAGTACATGCTTTTACTCTAGGTATTAATTAAATACGGAATTTATATCATATTTTCTTCCTAAAAGACTAAGTAAATAAAACTTCAGATTGAGTTATTCATTGGATTTTATCGATATAAAAAAAAACAGTATTTTGCGTGAAATGATGTGAATCAAAGATTTTAGGCTGAGGCTGAATAGCTACTAATTTTGTAGACACCGTTAAGTTAGATAAGATATCTAATTAACGAGGTGTTTTATGAGCAGTAATCATTGAAATGAATTCTTACAAACTGTAGGCTGCTATATGATCAACGCAGGTTGAAAACCATTAATTTATCTCAATTTTTATATCAACTAGGAGCATCTACAGAGCAGAAAACATACGCATTCTAACACTTAGTATTTTACTTTCACCAAGTTGATAAGAGGTACACATGAATCAAAACAACCTGACTCTAACTCATACAGAAGTTTTAAGCGTGTTAAAGCCTATTTATCTCTTTGAAACAAAAACTAAAATTGGAACGCTATCCCAACTAGCTATCGGTCCTGGTGAATGGGGCTTCGATGTTACGTACAGCAAAGAACGCTTTTTAAATCTTTCCCATCCAACAGGTATAAGTTTTCAAGCTGATTTAAAAGCTGGAATCGGTAAAAGTAAGAACTCTTACGAAATCATCAAAGGAACTATTTCAAGAACTACTAATGCTAGGAGCTCTTTTTTTGATGGGGTAACCTTAAATGGACAAGGTGAGAATGGCTGGAAATTACGTTTAGCGCAATTGGGAGCAACCTATTCTCTACTCTCACATTGGTCATTATCTAATGACGTTGCAACAGTTGTTTTACCAACAGGAACAGGTAAAACTGAAACAATGCTCATTACAACTTTGTCCGATAAAGCCAACAGAACATTAGTCATAGTTCCAACAATTGATCTTAAACGTCAAATATCAGATAAATTTGCTTCTTGGGGAATATTGAGAGAATTGGGTGTAATACCCCAAGATGCTCCAAACCCCAAGGTTTTAGTTTTGAATAAAATATTAACTAGCGAAGAACAATTAGAGATTTTAAAAGAAGCTGAGATAGTTGTTTCCACTCCTGCATTTTTTGCAAGAGCTAAAAGTGGTGTAGCAAATGCTGCAAAGGATTTATTCACCCACGTATATTTCGATGAAGCTCATCATATGGGCGCGGCAGAGTGGCAAGAACTCAAAAAATTATTTTCAAACAGCAAAATTGTCCAATTCACAGCTACCCCTTATCGAAATGATCGGCAACCAATTGAAGGAAAAGTAGTATATAACTATTCATTATCACAAGCTTTGAGGGATTCTTGCTTTTCCCCTATCTCTCTTGTATCAGTTGACGAGAAACACCCTAAGAAGAAAGATAAAGCTATTGCAGATGCAGCTATGGAAAGATTAAAAAGCGATAGAGCTAATGGCTTTGATGCACATAGAATTATGGTACGAGCCGAGAATCGAACAAAAGCAGAAGAATTATTTGAAGATTACCAACAGTGGTATCCAGATGAAAGAATTGTGCTAGTACACTCTGGTATCACTGGCAGAAAAAAGATCATAGAAGACATTAGAGATCATAAATATGACATCGTAGTATGCGTCGACATGCTTAAAGAGGGGTTCGACTATCCTAACTTTAAAATTGCTGCAGTTCATAGTGTGCACAAATCTTTGTCTGTACTACTTCAATTTATTGGTCGGTTTACACGCACTCAAGAAAAATTAGGACCTGCATCATTTGTTGTTAATTACGCAGAAGAAAAAATGTCCCAAGAGCTTGAGAATCTTTTTCAGGAAGGTTCAGGCTGGGAAACTGTTATTAGCGAAATAGCTGATGCAAAAAAAACTGAAGCTGAGTCACTACTAACCTTTCTTCAAGGCTGTCAGCCTTTTTCAGGCTTTGACTCACCAGATATAGAATTAAATCCCAAACTAGTCTATCCAGCCTTAAGTTGTGTTTGCTACAAGTGTGAGACGGTAAATTGGATTAATTTTAAAAATGCTTTTAATTTAAAACAATACGCACTCTCTCAACCATATTTTAATCAACAAGAAAATGTTTTTTATTTTACAACTCAGAAACGTGACAAAGTAAAGTGGGCGAAAACGGACAAAATTCGTGATCAGAAATGGGACTTAATCATTCTCCATTTCGATAAAACTAATAAAAACCTCTATATTGGGTATTCAGAAAAACTGCTGGATGTCAAAGAGTTAGTTGAAGCACTTACTGGAAACACAGCAACTCCACTCAACGGTGATTGTGTATTTCGGTCATTTGATTCTATTAAACGACTGAGTATAGTTCATGCTGGAATATTTAAGCCAGCTAATCATCTTCATCGTTATTCACGGCTAAGCGGTGCTGATGTTACAACAGAATTGACAAAGTGGAAGAATGGAAGCAGATGCCAAAAATCTGACTTTGTCGGTATAGGCTTTAGGAACGGCTTTCCAGTGAGTGTTGGTGCTTCTGTAAAAGGAAAAATATGGAGTCCAGCTCGTGTTAGCGATATTAAAGAATGGAAATCATGGTGTTTATCTATAGGAAACTTGATAACAGATGATTCTATAGACTCAAATCTATTACTTGAAAATTCAGCTTCAAAAACTCAGCTTGAAACTTATCCTATCAATATGATTGTCTTGGCAACTGACTGGTCTGAAGAACTTTATGACCGAATGCATAAAATTACGATAGAACTGGCTGACATGAAACCATATTTGCTTTCAGAGTGTGATTTACATTTTGATCAATACGTTGATAATAAGGCAGATTTCACACTTAAAATTCTTGAGACTGAATTAAACTTCTCGATTATCTTAGGTGGTGAAAAGGGACACTCCATAGTTGGTTTAGATAACTGTACCCTCAAACTTGATGGTTTAAAAAACACTAAAATTTCAATTAAACAGTTCTTCGAAGAAAATCCTCCCACCCTATTTCTTAGCGATGGATGCACAATTGCTGGTTGTATTCATACAAACTATGGTGACCTTCCTCTATCACAAATACCAGTAGATCGTATTGAAACATTTGATTGGGCTGGTGTGGACTTTACTATTGAGTCGATGTACAAAAGCTCAGTTAAACGTGAGCATTCCATTCAAGAATACATGATGCAATATCTTGTAAACAAAGGAGCTACCATTGTTTTTAATGATGATAATTCTGGAGAGTCAGCAGATATCATAGCTATCTTTGCTAAAGATAATTTGATTCACTTTGAACTTATTCATTGTAAATACTCAAAACAAGACTCTGGCGCTAGGCTTTCTGATTTATATGAAGTGTGCGGGCAGGCCATTGTTTCACTCCGCTACAAATGGAGGCCAGAAGAACTGCTGAAACATCTTGAAAGACGAAATGGTACGGGTGTATTACAAGGTAAGCGCTTCTATCATGGTAATTCAGGTGATATTGATACCATTAAAAAAGCATTGAAATATACAGATGTGAATTTTGAGTTTGCAATCGCACAGCCAGGTGTAAAAGCATCATCCATAACACTGGATATGCATAACTTCCTTGGTTCAGTTTACTCTACGGTCGTAGAGATGACTGAAACAAAGCTCCATTGTTATTTCAATCAGAATTAAGAAATCGATGTAACTTCATATGAGTAAAATTGACTAGCACCTGCAAGCGGCAACACATGAAAATACGCGACAAAGTTAAGAGTCTGCTTTAAGTCAATGAAGTGGAGTGGCATGTTTTTTTACCCGCAACAGCAGGTAATGTTGCTAAGTATCTAAAAGATTATGCTGACAAACTGGCGATTAGCACTGGGCTGCCACCACTCTCCTAGACAAATTTAGTCCATTCTTAAGACCTTTTTAGTAGGAAATATGTATTCACAACTAAGTTCATGAACCAAATATTTTATAAGTTATAATTTTAATGATCTAAGTAATTAAATTTATTGTTTATTAAATAGGACTTACGCATTGACGGATTCAAAAAAGTATTAAAATACTTTATAAAGTATCTGTGATCAGACGAATTAAACATGCTTCTACAGCAACTTGTACTCTACCCATTTATATGGGCTTTCTCATGACAGAACCGAACTCTATTAGCTGCACACAACTTGCCGAGACTTATAATATCTCGCATGATAGTGTAAATCGCTTTCTAGAGCGTGAAGACTACACACCTCACGACCTATATCAGGAAGCAATTCAACATATTGATAATAATAAACTTATAGTCAGTATTGATGATACTGTTTTAGATAAACCGTATAGTCAGCATATGGACTTGGTTAGCTATTTTTGGTCAGGCAAACACCACCGTTCCGTCAAGGGTATTAATCTCATTACCTTGTATGCGACAGATCAAAATGGTCAAAATATTCCAATTAATTTCCGAATTTATGACAAATCTGAAAGTAAAACCAAGAATGATTACTTTATGGATATGTTAAGTGAAGTACTCAGTTGGGGTGCAAAGATTCAATTTATTACAGGTGATAGTTGGTATTCATCGACTGGAAATCTAAAAACCATAAGAAAACATGGTATTCGATTTATGTTTGGTATCGACTGTAACCGTAAGGTTTCCCCAGAAAAAGGACAATGGTTTCAACTGCGTTTATTGCCGAATTTCCATCAGGGTCAAGTGGTCTGGCTCAAAGATTTTGGCTTTGTACAATTATTTAAGACTCAGTTAAAAGAACAGCAGAGGTTTTATATTGTGCATCAAGATGAAGATGATTTATTGTCCTTTGAAGGTTTTCATGAATTACATTCAAGTCATTGGAAAATAGAGCAATATCACCGGGTGATTAAACAGGTTTGTCATATTGAAAAGTTTCAAGTAAGACGATCTAAACTGATTTTGAATCATATTTTTTCAGCCTTGATGGCCTACGTTGAGATACAAAAGAACCAGTTTGAGCGGATCTTTGAAAATATATATCGTTGGCAGAAGAAATTATTTAGACCAATTATCAAAAACTTCATTGATGACTTTATTCTCGATAAAAATCATCTGCTACCACAGAGAATCTATAAGTAATAGTGCGTAAGTCCTATTAAATATAAATTTCATTGTGAACTAGATTTTAGGTGAACATAATGGTGATTTATTCTGTCATTCTTATATTGATTAAAAGAAATTTTACCTTCAACTAGACTATGTAAAGCATTAAGGTTTTGACGAACTAAATAAGCTTTTTCTGGCAAAGTTAAACTATCATTTTGCTTCGTTTTTAACTTTTGAATTATTTTATGAAGCATACTATGTGGGATCATTGAACTTTCGATATGATCTACACAATAAAAAACAGCATCTTTTCTCATATCATCAAGATATGTTTGATGTTTAACAGCATCCTCAACAGATACTTTACCTCGATAGTTAGAATGATACGTTTTTTTAAAAAATCTGCTTCTAGTCATTTCAAAGATTCAATAAGTATTACCATTCAATTAAACAACATTTAAGTCAAAGATGCATAGAAATTAATTTCTATGCGAGTAGTTTTTAAAATCCAACCTTAGAATGCAAATAGCTGTTCATTTATAGAATCAATGGCTGCCAAATCATCATAATCATAGTAAGCATCATCGATGGCAGACGAAATTTCATATTCAGAAACTCCTGAATTCAGAGCGAGTTTTAAAAGATTCCGGTCTAATCGGTCATATTTGTTTGAAAATGCCATCAGTTTATGGTCATGCGCGTTATTGGCCATAAAGAATGAATATGCAAAACCAACAGGCGTTACACTTCGAGCATTTTTAGTGGCCAAGCTTTTCCCACCATATAACTTGTGCATTTTAGATCCCTCTATAGGCTCTACTGGTGCAATAGGTAGGTCAGCATTAAATCTACCCCATAATAAGGTTTTCTTAGTGTAAGTATCCCCAAAATGAAACGGATCAAACGACAGACGCCACGGCGACAACCCGGTTAAGCTCGCAATACGCCCTACTGGATTCTCAATTGCCCAAATATTCGGTTTAAAAAATTCAATTGTTCTTAAAGTTTGGTACACCAGCTCAATACTGCTTAACGTGCGACCATCAGCATCTTTGGCGGTAAAATGTCTTGCACCAGAAACAGCAAAGTCAGTACATGGGCATGCAGCTAAAATCGCATGAACGTCCAAACCATCAAAGCATGCAAAAAGCTCGTTAAAGAATTCCACGCTGAAGTTATTAATATCGCCAAAATAAGGATCTGCCTGTATATCAAAGCGAAATACTTGATAGCCAGCATCAACCCATGGTTGTGACCATGTGCCAGACAAATCAAAAAGAGAAATGACAATTTTTTGGTTGTTTTGGTTGCGGATCGTTGGATCTAGATATTGGTTAAACGCAACGTTTTTCCATTGTTCTAAACGCTCTAATGCGGAAGATCTGGACATCCAGCCATTAGCTTCAACATATGCTTGTGATTTCTTATTTAAGCGAACAACTTCATTCTTATGCGGTGCATCAAAGATGTTTGAAATCTTAAACTCAGCATCAATAAAACTACTTCTTGCATCCAATAAAAGCTTATTGAAAAGTTGCAATTGTTCATTATTGTTTTGCGTTTTTACTAAATCCACGACCGACTCCAAGTTTTAAGCAATGAGCTTGATTACCTAATTTTAGAGTAATTTGTATGAATATAATTTTTTTTAAAAATAGTTATATGTCTATTCAGTTGAAGACGATTATCTACCATAAAGCTTATTGAGCTTTTCGGATGCTAAATCACTAAATTTGACGTAAATTGTGCTGGATGTCTTTGCCAATTTAACTTCAAGATGCTCATTAATCTGGATGTAAGCACCTTTACTAATATTTAGATCTTTAGTTAACTCCTGGATAGCCTGATCAAACCTATTCTCTTCTATCTTTAATAGTGAATATTCATTACTAATATTCAAATTAATAGATTTAGCGACCTGTTCAAAAGTGCGAATCATATTAAAACATAGGTCTATTTTTCTTTTTTTATTGATGCCAGCGCCGTGTATACGGGTTCTAGGAGATTTCTCGACAAACTTAAAACTCCATATCGTGTCGTATATACCAACTTGATTTGCCAAAACATCAACAAGAGAAGCGTTGCTAGATAGATTATCCAAGTCAGCAAGTGCTTTTCTTACCATCTTTAGTCCGAATACCTTACTGTTATGAGTACAATACTTCGTATAAAACCTAGTTTTTGCATCTGATTGGTGATTTATCTTAATAACTATTTGGTTATAAACCTTAATCCAATAAATATTACTCAATGTTAAATACAAAGGATCTCTTTCAGGCTGGCTTTGAATATTAGGAAGTATTACATTGAGGTCTGAGTGCTGGTTGAGTTGTAGTATGGATAATTGTATTTCTGGATCAAAAGAAACAAAGACCTTTCTTGCTTCAAGTAGCGCAGTAGTCTTTGTAGAAAACTCCTTAGAGAGCTCTTTTAATATTTGTTCTATTTCAGACTTCATCATAGTCGGTTTAACCAAAATTATCGAACAACAATAAGTAAATTAAAATAAATAGACAATAGGCCTGTAACCAGGCCTGGTAAATGATTACTTTGTATAAATCACATTCTTATATTGTGTTTGGAGCTTGTAGAACTCACGGCGAGATAGCTCTTTAGGGTTTTGAGCCATGATCGTATAAAACTTACGAATCTCTTGTTCCTTTGTTTCCGATGGTTCACTGATCTCAGCAATACGCACGGTTTCATACCAGCCGACTACTTGGCCATAGTCTTTAGATGCGATTTGCGCCGTAGAATAAAATACATAAGAAATAATGATGGTTGCAACACCAGTAATCGCTAACAACGTAAATGTCGTGCGACCCCATGCAAGAAGCTTTGCTTTGTATTCATCAAGAGCAAGCAACCAAGTACCAACCATCGCAAGAGCTAAAATATCACCTAAAATCATTTTGGTTTTCCTTAAATAAATTCACATTTCGCTTTTAATTATAGAAAATAAAACCCTTAAAACTTTTTTTCTAAAAACAATTATTCTTTTCTTAAAATATTTAAAAAGACTTATAAAACCACTTTAAGTTTGCTTAAAAACGCATACGCTGATTTTAATTGATTAAAATAAAACTCACGTTTTAATTTTTAGAGAAAAGTTAAAACCTTTTAAGGATTGATACTATGTATCTATTCCAACAGATAGGCGATCCCCTATGCACTCATTACCAGTTGACGCTAAATAAGCAAAACATTTTGCATCGAATCCTTTAAGTGATTGGGCAATAGGACTTGTCAAAGCTGATGCGGTGAATAACCACGATCGAAACCGTTAGACACATCATTATTGAACGTGAATTGAACTAAGGATCTGGACGCATGAATAAGCTTGTACTTGCCATTGAGTCAGGGCGTATTACTGACGGAGAAGTTTTATTTTTACAGTTGAATCAGCTTAAATCTGGTCAAATACCCGATATGGTAAGTAGACAGCAATTTGCTGAATTATCTGAAATGGTCAATGCCTTTCAGGATGTATGGATGGATGAACCAGTATCTTTTTTTCAGCCTATCCAAGACTTTTTAAAAGCGATTGATTTAGAAGTCTACAATGATTTCAGCACTGATTTTGACTTGTGGTACTACTACGAAGCACCAGAGCAAAAATACGAAGCAACAGTAGCAACTAAACCATTATTTTCGGCACCAAAACTCACCGCTACTGGTGAAGTCTACAACTGTCTATTGACCGTTGAACAAGCTCAAAACTATCTAAATAAGGCAATTCAATTTGCTCGTGACCATAACATGCCAGTGCCAAAGTCATGTAATGAACCGTTTATCGTCACAGATGGTTTAGATGTTGGATCTGAGTTGATCTACTCAGGCGTAGGCACAGATAAAGCCGTATATACGGCAATACAGCTCATACAAGAGGCAATACTCAATAATGCTGGTAAAGAGCATGTGTTATGCCTAAGACGTTTTTCAAACAGCTTAAAACCATTGTTAAAGTCTGCATTAGGTAAGGAAGTTTACTTAACCAATTGCACACTAGGGAAGCTGGCAGATCTTCTTGATCGCCCTGAAACATGGTCAGAGTTCACAGAACACTTTAAACAAAACTAATCAAGCTCATGGCTTAAAACTTGGAGATACGACAATGCAACTACACAATTTGAATCCTGGTACCGATACAGTTCGCCACCTTTTGAAAACCGAGAGTGCTACATATAGTGGCGTTCCATCATGTGTGATCAATATCATTGGGCAAGCAAAAAAGACTGTTCCCAACTTTATTGAAGTGATTTTTGTTGAGGTTGTATTGTTTCATCCCAAAGATGGCGAAGTATACGAAATTGAAGTGAGTGCACCGTTACAGGTTGAGCCTGTTGCCGAAGCTCACCGTATTGGAATGTTCAATCCAAGTGAAGCTAGAGCACTTATTGAGGGTGAAGTGCTGGATGTAGCAATCAATCTACAACGCAAGGCAATTGAGGAAATGATTGAATATGATTTGCTCTCAGAAGACGGTCTGGAGAAGTTCAACGCATGGAATGGGATCTCACCTGAAAGCCTATTGCTTGAAAGCTTTGAATGCGTGACCGAATACAACGGACTTCACAGCACACACTTTATGGCCAGCAAGGTGAAGCAAAAAGTAACCAATTACCTTAAAAGAGATTTGTTCTAATCAGATCCATAAAAAAGAGAGGTTTGCCCTCTCTTTTTTATGGCCATAGATTTATGGCCGTAAACGGTGTTTTTTAATTGATTAAAAAGGTTTTGGATTATTCAACCCATGAGATTAAATGAGGTGAGAAAGCCAAGTACTCCAGCTATACACATCACGAAAACAGCCCACAAAGATTGAGCGCCGTTAAACTGTAATGGCTTGGAATCATCAATCAACTTGAACACCCTTAAGATCCGCTGCATCACATTGTTTACACCAATCACAAAAAAGCCATAAATCACAGTAATGATTAGAAAATCATGTTGCTGGGGATGGTTACTTGCAAGCTTCAACATATATAAGTAGGCAAATATTGCTATTGAAGAAAGCGCATAAAAATATGCAAATACACAAGGCAGATAAATAAGCAGATCTTTAGTTGTCGCACGTATATGTTCTGAACGCTCATTTGATTTTTTCATTTAACAATATCCTCATTACAGATTTTTATAGCATTGGTATTTGTTCGATCAGTTGAGAACATAACTGAATGTTGTTTTTTCATAAGCATATCGACATCATCATTTATGAGTAGAGGTAATAAGGAATTTTAAAGGTTGAGCCATATTCCACTACATCAAGTTTTAAGCGTTGTGCTTATTTAATTTAATTATAGTGAAAAAGTTAGCTTATAAATTTTAAAAAAAAATTAATGACCATGGTTTTTATTAAAATATCTATATAGACAATTAAGCTAATTAGGTGGGCAATTATGAATATGTTGGTAAATATAAAAAGAGAAGTGCAAGCATCTGAATTAGACTTTATTGAAGTCGAAAAGCTAATTTTGCAATGCGAAAAAGCAAAATCGTCAATAAAGGTTATTTATGAAAGCATCAAAGATATTGAACTTGATGCTTACCAGATTATGAGTGCAATCACCCGAAAATCATATTCATCATCATTCAATACTGAAGAATCTGCTTTAAAACAAATATCGTCATGCTTCTGGAGGAAGTTAACTGAGATCATCAATCTTAGAAACTTTATATCTGAAAAAGAATATGATGCGTTGTCAGATAAAATTGCTCGTCATGAAATTGAAGATTTCACGATGGATAACGTGAATGTATTTTTAGAATCTATCTGGTCTACGCGCCACATGGCATATGCTCGTAAAGTTGATTCATTGTTTTGCCAATTATCAAGCAAATACAAAACCAATCTTGGTGCTGGTATTAACCCGTGCGTGATCATTCATCACAATAGCTACCATTCTTATTGCAGACGAGATAATTTAGTGGAAGAAGTACGCTTTATAGCAAGGCAGTTATTTGGCAAGCCTTTAGACCACACTAGATTAGATAAACTCAGGTTAGATCGTGGTATCTGGCATAGCATTGATGATAATTTATTACGCATTAAGATCTACGAAAACGGTAACTGTCATATCTTGTTTAATCAATGCGTAGTTGATCGCATTAACCAGGTATTAAACCTGTTATATCCGAATCAAATTGGCATAGATCCAAATGTAAAACACAAACGCCGTGCGTATGATGAACCCATTTTATAAAGCTCATTAAAAAACCATCAATTGTTATTGTGGTTTTTTTTTAGATATATACGGTACTAATTTTGCGATCGTGCCACTGGTGAACATACACTGACCATATCACTATGGATACTTGGGATAAATCATATCCCTTAAAGGCAGATTTAAATTTAGACTCCATTTTTCGGAGCTGCATTCTCTTATCACGAGATGGCTCTAATTCAATATCCCCAATGAATTGAGAATTGCAATAAGATCTTGTTCAGGTGTATCAGCAAGCACCGTCACGTTATAGCCACCGCTAAACTGGTGTAATTCAGCACAGTGCTCAACATCAGACGCCGTGAGTACCAATTCAACATCAAAATATTGAATCACTTTAAGCACCTGGTACTTTGCTTTAAAGAATCCGTTGTTTTCAGCTAACTTCATCGCTTCAGCAATGGTGATGTTTTCAAGCACAAGACGGTCTTGAGCTGGTTCAGCTTCATATGTTTTAAAACTTAACAATTTAATTAAACTTAATTAATTAACTAATTGCTCGTTAAATTATTCTTAATGCATTACGGCGATACGGCTAATAGAAAAATCATATTAGTACGCAAGCGATGTTTTTTAATTGATTAAAAAAAGATTGAAAATCTTATTTTTCGAGAAAAGTTTGCCAGGTTGTGTTTTCCAATAAAATGAAACTATCAAAAGCAGAAAGCTTAAAACTTGGAGTGAACAGCATGTCAAATTTAAACGCTCAATCAGTACAGTTACAAGGCACTTTATACATCGGTTTCCCTAAAACTTTTAGCGGTGCTCACATGGAAACATTGTTTGATGAAATCTCAGATTACATCGACAACAACTGTGATTTAACCCTTGCGGATCTTCAAGCGGATTGTGACTATGCTCAACTTCAATTTCAACAGCACATGCCGACATTGGCTGATAAAACAAATTTCTTCTTCATGGATGTTGAAATCTACGTTGCAACATTAAAAGAAAACTTTGGTCATACATCAGTACTCGACCAAGTTACCTCAGTAAATATCTTTGGCAAAAACCTTGAAGACATTTGCACGTTAATGGCTCAAAACGGCTACGCATACGACCGTATAGAAGATTGTTGGTCACGCGAACTTTCTTAATTCAATTCACCCATACGCACGGATAACGTGCGTATGCCACTGAATCACATTTGAGGATATAAACCATGCAAAACCTAATTACAGCGCATTGCGAGCTAACCATCAAACATGATGAAAAACAGCAAAAAAATGTCGGGCCTGTTGTTGTGACGTTTGGGGCGATCTTTACTGCTGAGTCGGTGAATGAATTGTTTTGCGCTATATGCCAAGACGGAATCAGATTTAAAGCAATCTATAACCCCGACAATATGTATTTTTTACGCCATGAGCTAAGCCCAATTGCTGATTTGTCAGTTAAGACAGACCAAGACGGCAACATTATTGTCAGTGTGATTGCATCCACTAGCCCATATTTTGAGATCAAAGTACTAAAAAATGGTTTTACCAACTCAGACACCTTAAATAGTTCTGCGATTCGCACGTTGGTTCGCAACCATCAAAGCCCATTCCAAGAGCAAATTTCTGACTACTTTGAAACAGACCAAATTTTTAAAACCATGCAAGCAATTTTTGCACACACGTATTTAAGCCGATAAGGAACTTCACCATGACGACCGCTACTGCTACCGCTGAAAAGACCGTGTTCAAACGTGAAACGTTGGAGCTGAAGAACATCCATGTTTACACCCAAAACGACCGCATTAACCAAAAGAGTCGCGTTGGCGACCGTGCATACGACAATGGATTAGTGAAAGACATCCTGTTCAGCCCTATGCTTTGGGCTACCCCTGAATTTTCATCTAGCTATGTTACTCAGATTCAAATTAAAGGCACACGCATTTATGATTCACTTTGCAGTTATACTGGCGTTCGCACCTATTTTTATAAGTTGTCAGACAGTGAGTTTGGGTGCATGTATCAAAAACGTCCGTACCCACAAAACGACTTTCTCTTAATTTTTGCAAACTTAACGCAAATGTTTAACGATGCAGTTTGTTACTTTGGAAACAACAGTAATAAAAACGCTTTTAAAAGTCTAGATTTTGACATCGAATGCGGTGTTTCACGGTTCAATTTACAGCAACGCTTATTAGAGTTTTATAAGAAGTCTAAACGCCAATTGACCATCAGTGAAACAACAAGCGGGATGCTTGGTGACTCGAATCTTCGCTATAACATCTTTGTTCGCAACCAACCAAAATTGGACAAACACGGCAAGCCGTTAAAATGCACCAAAAAACTCATTAAGCTGTACAAAGAGCGTGGCACAGTTGCGATCTATGGCGGTGACTGCATTTCACCACTCAAGCTCGTTAAACACCAACAAATCAAGCTAGAGAGCGAAAATGGCAAGTTTTCATATACGACTGACTTCATCACGTTGTACTCAGTAGAACAAGACATGTACACCTTATATATTCCCTATTCAGTACTTAATGAAAGCTACGGAACAACTAATAAATTTTATGGTTTGCATCTCACCCAAGAAGAAGCAGAAAAAACCATCCCGAAATTATTAGAACGTACTCAAAAGTATTTAAACCATAAAAAAGGTTAATACCCTTGCGTTGATCAGCTAATTGATCAACTGCTGGCTTTATAAACGCAAACGATGTTTTTTTAATTGATTAAAATAATCCAAAACTTAATTTTGATAATTCAGCACCCATAATTCTACTAATGCATTTCCATCAAGCCTTAATTCAAACCATATTCAATTAACAATGAATTAACACCACTACGGCGTTATTTCTTAAATGTGGTATATGGCTTTACCCACCCCCTACTCGTCTATGGCTAATTGTTCCAGTGTCAGTCAAAAAATGAAATATAATTCATTCTCAAAAATGAGAATCTGTTCACAAATGGGAACGCGAAGCAGCCTTAATTTTAAAAATACCAGTTCATCTAGACTAAATTTGAGTAAGTCTGATTAATATTGAATAAAAAACCTAAGTTTTTCGCCGTATGTTTTAATCTTCAATGGTTTAACTTTAATGAAATTTTTTTTAAATAAACTAATTTAGTGGATTTTGACCGTTATAATGGTTTTATCTCGAGGCATATTGCCTTAAACTTGGAGCCGTGTGATGTTAAAACTATCTAGTATCTTTTCTCATGAAGCTAGGATTGAATCCCTTGTTATTCAATTTGAAGCCGATTATCAAACTGCACTAAAGCAAGGTTTAGATATTTACTTTGGCGTTGGCTATGCAACTAATGAGGATAGTCAATCTATACAGGCGTATCTTGTGAAAGATAAGGAGATTTATAAAAAGCATTACTGGAGTTGGGAATACCCAAGAACACCACACAAAATTGAAAAAACTAAAGCTGAGCACCGCCATTGGTTAAACCTAGCTGATGTACGAAACGCTGCGCTCGAGGCGAATATTACAAAATAAAAAGGTAATCTAAATGATAAAAAAAAGTGTGGGTTTTGAACGTGCTTCTGATGTTCAAGCCATCGTTTACTCAGTAAAAGATGGATCTGCAGTTTTTGTCGTACCAAATGGCTTTGTGGTGCTGGAGGTTCCATTGTCACAAACTCAAGCCGAGTACTTCAAGATGTATGAGAAGTCACCTAATGTATTTGTGTTGTACGGTAAGGCAAAATTCCATTACGTGTGTGATTGTGAAGTTGAACTGGTTGGCTTTAGTATAGAAAAATCTAAGCTAACAAATCAATTGGTCAATCCAAGCTTATTTAGCCACATTGATAAACCTGCAGTCAGTATAGATTGCATCTATGATGATATGTCTGCACCAACTATAAGCCCTGGCTTTTATTGTTAATTAGCTGGTATAAAAGATGCCCGAAATTCGGGCTTTTAATTTGTCTGAAGACAAGTTATTTCAACTCGCACGCCGCTTTAATTCTGATGTTATTTGCCCAAGAATAAACATCCGAACCTTTTTGTGGGAAAGGCTGACTCTTAGAATACTGCAACCAACACACCGAATTATGGGTTGGATCTTGTGCCTTACGTTTTTCACGTAATTTAATCAGGCTTTCTCTTAACGCTGCAGTATCGTATTTTGGATCAAGTGACATAAAACCTACCGCAAACAGATCCGCATAAGATTCTCGCCATAGTTGCGTTTTACCGCTACTTTCAGCCGTTACAAAGGTAGATACATCATCCATCTTTACTTTGGACCGATCAGACGGCGCAATTGAATTTAATGCTTTAAGTGGCTGGCCAAGTTCACCAGGCACATCGGTCGCACGATCTAAACAGTGAGATAACTCGTGCGCTAATATCAGCATTTCCCAATCGTTGTAGCTTACATCGGTTTTTGCTTCTTTATACATGGTGTTCATGCTGGTTTTAGACATATTCACCAGGCAATATCCTGTACTAGATCTTAATGAAGCTGGAGAAGCTTGCGGTATATCTAAGGAAGTTAAAGCCCAACTTTCGTTAAAGTCACCTAACACAAGTGGCGCGTTGTAGTTTTCCTTGGCAAACTTTTGTAGTTGATTGAAGTTACTACCCGGTACCATCGCAGCAATATGGTCATGGTTGAACTGTTTCTTTTCTAGCGTCTTGAAACACCATATAAAACCATATGACAGTAGAAACATTAGGAGTGGAACAACAGCAACAGAGAGCATAAGTAGCTTAAAGTTTTCGTCTAGTCGCTTGGTTCGGTCTTTGGTCTTAATATAAGGTGTTGCCAAGCACCAGCTGAGCACTACTGTCATCAATATTAAAATAACAAGAAAAGTCATGGTGTAGCCAACTGGTTCAATAAACGTAAAGGCAATCCACGCATAACAAGTTAGGACGGTTAAGGTCCACGAAATGATGTTTAAAATGATTTTTGTTTTCACGCAGTTAGCATCCCTAATCGGCTTTGTTGCACAAAGATTTGAAATGCAAAGCGCCCCTAATTGAGCCAAATTTAAGGCGTAACTTGGGTAAGTGGTCGACCTAATTCCGTAAATCTGTTAAGGACTGCTA
>NZ_JBQGUZ010000036.1:0-17553 GCF_052078135.1 Acinetobacter lwoffii | reverse complement strand
ACTATGGAAAAAATGGTCAGGCTATCATCGGCGAAGTTTGGTTGAAACTAAGATGCATTGCATCAAATTATTAGGAGATAAACTCAGTGCAAGGAGTTTTGATAGCCAAGTCAATGAGATCCATGCACGTGTGGCAGTCCTTAACAGATTTACGGAATTAGGTCGACCACTTACCCAAGTTACGCCTTAAATTTGGCTCAATTAGGGGCGCTTTGCATTTCAAATCTTTGTGCAACAAAGCCAATGTATATAAAAAATGGTTAAATAATTGCAAGGGGGGCTTTAAAACGTTTTAATCGTAAAGCATTTCCTAGTACAAATATTGACGAGAGAGCCATTGCACCAGCAGCAAATACAGGAGAAAGTAGCAGTCCAAATTGCGGATAAAGTACACCTGCTGCAATAGGAATCAGAGCTGCATTGTAAACAAATGCCCAAAATAAATTTTCACGAATATTGGTTATAGTCGCTTTGCTTAAAGCGATAGCATTTGGCACTCCTTTCAGGTTGCCAGACATCAAAACCACATCAGCAGCTTCAATAGCTACGTCTGTACCTGTACCTATCGCTAAACCAATATCTGCTTCTGCAAGTGCAGGGGCATCATTAATGCCATCTCCAACATATGCGAGTTTACCATATTGATTTTTTAATTTTTTAACGGCCTCTATTTTACCTTCAGGTAAGACTTCTGCAATAACCTCATCAATACCTAGTTTTTTTGCAATCGCTTGAGCTGTATGACGGTTATCACCTGTAATCATGGCAACCTTTAAACCTAACTGATGTAACGCTTCAATTGCAGCAAATGTTGATTCTTTAATTGGATCTGCTACAGCAATAATGGCAGCAAGTTTCTGGTCAATCGCAACATAGAGAGGGGTTTTTCCTTCTTCTCCCAAACGATCCGAAAATTGAGAAAAAACATTAGGATTCAAACTTAGTTTTTCCATATATCGATCTGCACCAATATGAACCAAATGCTCAGAAACCTTCGCTTCTATTCCGTAGCCAGTCACTGATTTAAAATCAGCAATAGGAGACAGGATTAATTCCTTATCTATAGCTGCTTGTACAATTGCTCGAGCAATAGGGTGCTCAGACTTTGATTCAACGGCTGCCATCAGTGAAAGTACGGCATTGTATTCAAAACCTTCTAAGACATGCAGATCGGTTAAAACTGGTTTCCCTTCAGTCAGAGTCCCTGTTTTATCAACTGCAACCACTTTAGTTTCTTTGAGCAGCTGTAAAGCTTCACCTTTACGAAATAAAACCCCCATTTCAGCACCCCGCCCAGTTCCCACCATGATTGATGTAGGCGTTGCAAGTCCCATTGCACAAGGACATGCAATAATGAGTACCGCAACTGCATTAACTAAGCTAAACGTTAGGGCTGGCTCAGGGCCGAAGATAAACCAAGTAATAAAAGTTAAAAGAGAGAGACCCATTACTACAGGTACAAACCACATGGTAATTTTATCAACCAATGCCTGAATCGGCAGCTTGGAGCCTTGGGCCTGCTCTACCATTCGGATGATTTGAGAAAGCACTGATGAACTACCAACAGAGGTGGCTTTGATATTTAAGCTGCCACTTTGGTTAATTGTTCCTCCTACCACAGTAGAGCCTATCGTTTTTTCAACGGGCATAGGCTCGCCAGTAATCATGGATTCATCAATAAAACTTTGGCCGTGAATAACTTCACCATCGACAGGGATACGCTCGCCTGGTCTAATCTCTACAATCGTTCCTGTTTGAACTTCGGCAATCGGAACTTCTATCACCTGATTATTGAGCTGTATTCTGGCAACTTTAGGCTGCATTCCAACTAGATGTTGAATTGCTAAAGACGTTCGGCCTTTTGCCTTGGCTTCAAAAAATCTACCTAATAGAATTAAAGTGATAATAACCGCTGCAGCTTCATAATAAACATTGACCGTGCCTTGTGGCAGGACACTTGGAAAGAAGGTGGCAACCACTGAGTAAAGATATGCAGCGAATGTTCCTACAGACACTAAGGAATTCATGTCTGGTGCTAAGCGGAATAAACTTGGGATGCCCTTTTTGAAGAAGCGTCGGCCTGGAAAAATTAATGCTACTGTGGTCAAGAAAAATTGCATTAACCAGCTATTTTGTTGGCCAATGTTATCCATCATAAACGTATGAAAGGCCGGAATCAGGTGTGATCCCATTTCTAAAATAAAAACGGGTAGAGTCAATAAGACTGACAAAATTAAATCTTTTTTAAGTTTTTCTAATTCAATATTCTTTTTATCTTGAAAGCTTTCCGTAGTTTGATGAACTGACTTTGCTTCAAACCCTGCTTTGGTGACAGCCTGAATTAACGAGTCACGAGTGACAGATGAGCTTGCCTGAATAGTCGCTTTTTCAGTAGCCAGATTTACATGTGCTGATTCCACACCCTCAACAGATTTTAAGGCTTTTTCTACTCGACCTACACAAGAAGCACATGACATACCCTCAATCGTAAGCTCTATTGGTTGCAGCGCTTCCACTTCGTAGCCAGCTTTTTCTACAACTTTAATTAAACTAGAACGATCAAGGGGACGATGCGAATAAATGACTGCTTTTTCGGTAGCCAGATTTACATGAGCCGATTCAACACCCTCAAGAGATTTTAAGGCTTTTTCCACACGGCCTACACAAGAAGCACATGTCATCCCCTCAATCTCTAATGTTTCACTGTAGTGTGGCGTATCAGTCATTTCGGTACTCATATACGATCTCTATCATTTAGATATGCTGAGTTCTATATGCGAAGATCAGCTCGAACCAAGATTATGGGGAATTCAGGGGCTACTTTTATTGCAAGCAAGTACAGATTTTATCTGTACGATGAGGAAAATAAGAGAGAGTAAAAGTGGTAAGGAATTCCCACTGTTACTCTAACAGAGATTAAGCAGGATCAGCTGTAAATCCACGCTCACTGAGAGTGGCAATGACTTTATCCTGACTCACTGTTGTGTTGATTTCAACGATACGGTTTTGTAAATCAATATCGAGTGAAGCATTCGAGTCGAGCTCTTTAATTGCGGTAGTAATGCCGCGTGCACAACCACCACAAGTCATATTAGCGATGTGAAATTTCATATGTTGCTCCTTTTTAACAAAACATTTGTTTAAAACATTAGAACAGTAACTCTAAACTTTCACCATACAACCAGCCTTTTTCTGAATCAGTTACTCGCTGTAACTTGGTCTGTTTACAACCTTACAGTTTTCTTCAGAGTATTCCAAAGAAGAGTGTTCTAATGACTACAGTAAAAGTACTTAACCAACATTAATGTGACTTTAAAATGACATTTTTGTCATCTACGATCACTCTGAAATTTATAAGATTAGTTATTTCAATCAATGGTAGTGAACTGAATAGATGAGACCGTTATGGGTTGAAGATAAGCTAAAAACCGGTGACTACCTTTATGTATAATGCCTCATGATGCGATTTTACTGTTCTGATTGTCGTAAGTTGACAGTCCAGTAGAAACTTTATTGCTCAGCTACAAAAGATAAATGCAGTAATGTTAAATTTCCTCAATTCCCTTATTTTGAAATTCTCTTATTCAATACCCACGACAGTGGTTATATAGCCTGTTGTTAATAGAATTGATAGACCTAATAACATCTCAAATAAAATGGCATGACTAAGGTGTTTAGCGAATTTAGGATGTTGAAGACGCGGGGTGAAATACCATTTGTTGAAGGCAGCTAAAAGTAGAATACTTATAACAAAAAACATTTTAACCATGAAACCATAGCCATATGCAGTATTGATTAAGGTATTAAAATCTTTAATTAAAAGAAGAGCTACACTAGCGCCACAGGCGATTAATATCCCAACAATGAAAGCAGCAATACGTCCAAATACATGCATGCGATCTTTTAAAGGTAAACCACTTATTTCCCGGCTGGTTTTCCATAACGGATATAAAGACCCCATCCATAACGACATAACTAGAATATGGATTGATAATAAAATTTGAGCAAGTAAGGTTAAATTAGCGACATGTCCGAGCTGGGAAAAACTAAAAATAATCGGGATAAGTAAAATACAAAATATTGAACTTTCAATTATAGAAAAATGACCTTTGTTCCTGTTAAGTTTAACCACCATGAGAAGAAGTAAAAGAGCAAAACTAATAGAACGAAGAACGTATATATACCCCGTCGGAGTATTAACCAATATATTAATATACGTGGGGTCCACCATACCTGTAATACCAGTATTGGCAAAACTACCAATCAGAATAAAAAATCCCAAGGTACTGGAAATTAGGCCTAATCCAGCGCCAATTGTAATATATTTAAGAATCGATTCTTTTAGTTCAAGATATTGTCTAAGTAAAAAATAGCAAAAGGCTCCACCAACGACAAAAGCTACACTTAAATATAAAATAACCTTAGTTAACCAAGTGGCCCACATCCAATATTCAGAAATCATTATTTTTGTCCATTCTAGAACAACATGCCAGCACCTCACTGACATGTTGAAAGGTAATCAATTCTTATTTAGTTGATTTGATAGTGAAACTATATTCACCATTCATGTTGTGACCATCTTTCCCCATTGTTGTCCAGACAACGGTATATTTACCTTTTTTCAGTTTCGGAAGAGCGACATCAAAGGATTTCTTTAAGTCATGAGTAACTTTATATTTTAAAGGAACATCTCTTCGCTGAGCATCCAGTAACTTAATATTCATCAACATAACCTCTGCACCAAAGTTAAGGGTCAAGTTCTTTGGTTGACTAAGGATAGATGCATTTTCCGCAGGAATCGCACTCACTAAACTCACATGAGCGAACGTAGTTGTAGTAGCCACAATCATCGTTGCAGCTACTACAACATTACGTAGAGCAGTCATTTTATTTTGAAATAATTTCATTTACGTTTCCTCTTGATTCGTTAGTTCATTAGAGATGACTTTATAAAATCTATATTTAATGAGACCACATCATCTCCTCTTATATTTCAATTATTAGTGAGAGACAGAAACAGAGCGATGACTTCAAAATTACATTTTTGTCATTTTTAAAATTTAAAATCTTTAACTATTAAAATAATCTTATTGAAAAATAATGATCATTTAACAAACAAATTATGTAGGTGGTTGATTTATGAAATGTAGTAATCATTTTGTCTAAGAAAATAGTAGCTATTTAATTTTTTATATTTTAGTTTAAATATAAACATGTTATGTTTAATTTGATCTAATATAAATTTGTGGGCTAAGCACATGACTCAAACACGTCCAAGAATGACCAAATTATTTGAACAGCTTGGTTTAGCTTCTACTGAAGAAGCAATTGCAAAATTCATAGAGAGCCATCAGCTAGCTGGAGATGTTTTTTTAACACAAGCAATTTTTTGGACTGATGCTCAACGTCATTTTTTAGAAGAAAAACTACACTCTGATGGTGAATGGACGACAGTGATTGATCAATTAAATGAGTCTTTACATGAAAATTCAGTAAAATAATTTTCCGTTAGTATTAAGGATCTACATTCTTCCCTGCATTGAATACAACTCATTCATACAGTAGTACTGTTTTGGAGATGGAATCTCTATTATATAAGTAGTAGATTCCTTACTCTGAAATTTGGATTATAAACCCTAATATTAAAAATAATCTTCTTTACCTTCTATCTAATAAATATACCAATAAGTTTAATAATTAAATTATCCACCCTTTTTTCTATAAAAAACTATTTTGATCAACTGTATTTTTTCTTTAAAGGAATAACAGTGTAAATTACATTAAGAATGTGTCTCTAACTAGCCTTGGAGTCATCTAATCATTTCATTTTTATTTTTTTAAGCACATAAAATCATAACAACTTTAATAGTTTTAAAAGATTAATATTAAATAAAATTTTTGTCATCTCAGCATAGACTATATATTTCGAGAAGATCTCAAAATTACATTTTTGTCATTTTTAAAAATAATTAATTAATAGTGCTAAAATTTTTAAGAGAGACAGAGAATAACCAAAAATTTCATCAGTTTAGTAGTCAAATTCCTAGACTCTGTTCAGTACTAAAACATAGCTTTTACTTCCAAATTATTTAAAGGAAAAAATTATGATGAAATTCAAAAACATTTTTTTGGGCTTATGTATCGCAGCCGCGTCATTGAATACATTTGCACAGCAATCCGATGAACACAAAGATCACCACCCTGAAAAAACAGCACCATCTGCAGTAACAATTAAGCAAACAGTTACCAGCACCACTGCTACAGACAAAATGGCTGCAATGGACCAGCACATGAAAGCAATGCAAGCCATGCATGCAAAGATGATGGCTGCAAAAAACCCTCAAGAACGTCAAAAACTTATGGCTGAGCACATGAAACTCATGCAAGGAGGTATGAGCATGATGAAACAGATGAGCGGCCAAAGCATGAATGCAAATATGGCTGACCGTCAGCAAATGATGGAAAAACGTATGGACATGATGCAATCCATGATGCAGATAATGATGGACTGTATGCCTCCCTCCACAACTAAATAATTACCCATGAATTAGAGAGGGAAGCACCATGAACCATCAACCTCAAGAACATAATTCAGTACCTAACTTTTGGTCTACACGTTATGCCATCGGCCTATTCGTGATTGGTGGTGTGGCAGCCTATTTTCTCTTAACCGAGCATTTGGCCCATGTCGTTGGTGTTTTACCCTTTTTACTCCTTTTAGCATGCCCACTCATGCATATTTTTATGCATGGTGGTCATGGACATCACCATCATCAACAGAAAAATCCAGACACATCAGATAATAAAAAATCACGCGAACCAGGAGACCCCTCATGAATCATGCGGAATCGGCTTATGGTTTATGGACGCTGGTTATCATTAACTCAGCAGTTTTTATCATGTTCGCTTTCAGTTTTTTTAGACCTTCCACAGCGCGAGATTGGCGTACTTTTGGCGCTTTCTCTGCTTTCATCATTGCATTGTTTGTCGAGATGTATGGTTTCCCTTTAACAATTTATCTGTTGTCAGGCTGGCTACAAACTCGCTTTCCTGAACTTGACTTGCTGTCGCATAACTCAGGTCACTTATGGTCAACGCTACTAGGCGAAAAGGGTGATCCACATTTTGGCATTCTGCACATCGCGAGTTATATTTTTTTGGGCTATGGTTTCTATTTACTATCAAAAGCATGGCAGGTGTTGTACCACGCACAACGTCATCACCAATTGGCAGTAAGCGGACCCTATGCGCGCATACGCCACCCGCAATACGTAGCTTTTGTAATGATCTTGCTGGGGTTTTTATTGCAATGGCCAACTTTACTGACACTGATTATGTTTCCAATCTTACTCTTAATGTACAGCCGCTTGGCAATTAAGGAAGAGGCTGAAATGAGTAAACAATTTGGCGCTGTCTATGACAGCTATGCCCAACAGACTCCGAGATTTATTCCGAAATTCGGCCATAAAACTACTTTGCCATAAGAGAATTATTCATGTTAGATCAAAAAAATCATAATCAGGATCATATGACACAGGCTACAACAGACGTATTGAAAGACCCAGTCTGTGGTATGACAGTTACTGAAGAATCGAAATACCATGAGGAATTCAAGGGGAAAACTTACTTTTTTTGCAGTGATAAATGTCAATCCAAGTTTCATACTAACCCTGTGCAATACATCACTAAATCTGGAACTATGAATGCCGATGCACACACACAGCATCATCAGGCTGTTCAACCCGTTAATGATGCAAGCACAACAGGCACGACCATCTATACTTGCCCAATGCATCCAGAAATTAGACAGGATCATCCTGGAAACTGTCCTAAATGCGGAATGACACTGGAACCACTCATTCCCGAGTTAGAGGAAGATGAGAATCCTGAGTTACGTGATTTCCATCGACGCTTCTGGTGGACACTGCCACTCACCATAGTCGTGACTTTTTTGGCAATGTTTGGCCATCAACTGAACCTATTCGACATGGCAGTTCAGAGCTGGATTGAATTAGTGTTGTCACTCCCGATTGTACTGTGGGCAGGTTGGCCATTTTTTTCCCGTGGTTGGCAATCGGTTGTGAATCGCAGCCCAAACATGTGGACCCTGATCGGTCTAGGTACAGGGGCTGCTTTTATTTACAGTGTGGTTGCGACCATTGCACCACAAATCTTTCCAGACTCATTTATCTCCATGGGTCGTGTCGCTGTTTACTTTGAAGCTTCAGCGGTCATCATTTCTTTGACCTTACTGGGGCAAATACTGGAATTAAAAGCACGTTCGCAAACTTCTGCTGCAATTAAGTCACTCCTCGGACTTGCTCCTAAAACAGCTCGCCGAATCCTGCCCGATGGAACTGAGGAAGATGTTCCTCTGACTCATGTCCATGTAGGAGATTTACTCCGCATCCGCCCAGGTGAAAAAGTTCCTGTGGATGGTGTAGTCACCGATGGAAGCAGTTCATTGGATGAATCTATGCTGACAGGTGAACCTTTACCGATCACTAAACGCATCGGTGATAAAGTCATTGGTGCTACCCTGAATACCAATGGTTCCCTAATCATGCGTTCAGAGAAAATTGGTTCAAGTACCATGTTGTCTCAGATCGTACAGATGGTGGCGCAAGCTCAACGCTCAAGAGCCCCAATGCAACGCATGGCTGATCAGGTTGCAGGTTGGTTTGTCATGGCTGTAGTAGCCATTGCCTTGCTTACCTTCTTTGGATGGGGACTGTTCGGCCCAGAAGAGTCGAGCTGGGTTTATGCATTAATCAATGCTGTGGCAGTACTCATTATTGCCTGTCCTTGTGCACTAGGCTTGGCAACTCCAATGTCTATCATGGTTGCAACGGGTCAAGGTGCTACTCATGGTGTGTTGTTCCGCGATGCAGCAGCCATTGAGAATCTGCGCAAGATTGACACACTAATCATCGATAAAACAGGTACGTTGACCGAAGGACGCCCTGTATTCGATCGTGTGGTTGCCGCATCAGGTTTCGATGAATCTGAAGTATTACGTTTAGCCGCCAGTCTTGATCAAGGCAGTGAACACCCGCTAGCCGAAGCGATTGTAAATGCAGCACACGAACGTGGCCTGTCTCTTGAAACACCAGATAATTTTGAATCAGGCTCAGGGATTGGTGTTCGAGGTCAAGTGGGCGATCGTCAGTTAGCTTTGGGCAATACAGCACTGATGGAGCAATTAGGTATCTCGGTACAATCTCTGATTCCGCAAGCCGAAGAGCTGCGTTCAGAAGGTGCAAGTGTGATGCATCTAACCATCAATGGTGAATTGGCCGGCCTGCTTGCAGTATCCGATCCCATCAAAAAAAGTACCCCTGAAGCACTTGCCACCCTGAAGGAAGCTGGACTACGTATCGTGATGGCAACAGGAGATGGTCTCACCACTGCCCGTTCAGTCGCATCACGTCTGGGTATTGATGAGGTACATGGTGAAGTTAAACCCGCAGATAAACTCGAACTTGTCAGCAAATTGCAGAAGCAAGGTCGCATCGTGGCAATGGCCGGCGATGGAATCAATGATGCACCAGCACTAGCCAAGGCTGATGTCGGTATCGCTATGGGGACCGGAACTGATGTCGCAATGAATAGTGCTCAAGTTACCTTGGTCAAGGGAGATTTACGCGGTATCGCGGTTGCCCGTTCACTTTCGGAAGCTACTGTTGGCAACATGAAACAGAACCTCATGTTTGCTTTCCTTTACAATGCCTTGGGTATCCCAATAGCAGCTGGCGTACTCTACCCATTTACCGGTTGGTTGTTGTCACCCATGATTGCGGCCTTGGCCATGAGTTTTAGCTCCGCTTCAGTGATCACCAATGCCCTTCGCCTGCGACATAAAAAGCTATGATAGAGAGTCTTTTTCTTCCACCAGATGTATCAGGCCTGATTGCAGCACTTGCCATCGGCCTGCTCATTGGTTTAGAACGAGGATGGAATGATCGTGAACTGCCAGAAGGCAGCCGAGTAGCAGGCCTACGTACCTTCACATTGACAGGATTACTCGGAGGAGTGCTGGGTCATCTACAGCCAAACTTTGGGCCTTGGCCACTAGTCGCAGCCGTATTAGGGCTTTCCCTTTTACTTACGGTATCCTACGCGCGTACCGCAAAAATTTCCGGTAATTTAAGCGCTACCACGACGATCGCGATGCTGTTGACATTAGTTCTAGGTGCATATGCATCCCATGGTAATGTTACTTTAGCATTAACAGCGGCTGTCATCGTGGCTGTATTTTTGGATCTCAAGCCAACCTTACATGGTTGGTTACGCTTGATCGAACATCGTGAATTAACCGCATCTCTACAGTTACTGGTACTTTCTGTCGTTATATTACCTTACTTACCCAATACGGGTATGGGACCTTTTGCTGCATTAAATCCTTACCAGTTATGGTGGGCAGTGATCCTGATTGCCGGACTCTCTCTGGCAGGTCATTTTGCCATGCGGCTCACCGGTTCAGAAAGAGGCATACTCTGGACAGGTCTATTGGGTGGTTTGGCATCTTCTACAGCTGCAACTGTCGCACTGGCACGCTATACACGCCAGCACCCCGTCATGGTCAGTGCTGCTATTTCTGGAACATTGGCTGCCTGTGGCATCATGTTTTTTCGTATGGTTGTGCTGATAGGCGTCATTGAGCCAGCATTGCTAAGCACTTTTGGTGGTGCAATGATGATTGCGGGAATCCTTCTGCTGGGTATGGCATTGTGGAGACAACGCCAAATTACCAGCGCTGAAAACAACGATCGAACAATAGAAGCAATGGCTCCTTTTGATCTTGGGACAGCATTCAGCTTCGCTGCTTTCCTGGCTGTCATGGCAGTCTTGGTCCCGGCAGCAAAACAATGGTTGGGCACCAGCGGCATCTTCGTATTATCGACTATTTCTGGGCTAGCAGACGTAGATGCTATTTTAGTCTCACTTGCCCGCCTGCATAGTACTGAAGGCTTAACAACAAATGTGGCTGCTGTCGCGCTAGGGCTGGCCACACTGAGCAACATGTTAAGCAAAGCGACAATTGCATGGATGACAGGGGGGGCACAGTTTGGCCGAGCTATCATATTTGGCTACACAATTGCCATGATAGGTGCTGGCGTAGCTCTGGCTCTCAGTTTGAGCTTTATGTAAGGTCAACTCGGGTAAATGGAAGATGTTCAAAAAATGAGTTAAAATGATTCCCCTTGCATGGATTCACTTTGAAAAACAATGGTAAAAATGATTCGACCATTGAGGGATTCAGCCTGGATGGTCGCCCCAAGCATATCAAGAATAGATTTTGTTATGGCAAGCCCTAAGCCGGTTCCTTCTTCTGTTCTTTGTCTAGACGCATCTGTTCGATAAAAACGATCAAATAATCTGGATAGTTGTTCAGGAGAGAGTTCAGGGCCTTCATTTTCAATTGAAAATATTGTGTTATCTAAATTCTGTTGAAGTTTTATCTGTATTGTAGAATTCTTGTTTCCATATTTAACTGCATTAGACAATAGGTTGCTGAGTGCGCGACGTAACATAGCAGGATCACCTTTTACATTGCCAGATCCTGTTTGTTGAAGTGTCATATTTTTTTCGGCAGCTAGAGCGTCATAGAAATCAAATAAAGCGGTAACTTCTTTAATGAGGTCAATATTCTGTAAGTTCTGTAAATTTAAGCCATGTTCTGCTTTTGCCAAGAAAAGCATATCGGACACCATTCGAGCCAAACGTTCAAATTCTTCTAAATTAGAAAATAGTATTTCTTGATAAGTACCAATATCTCGGTTACGGGCGAGACATACTTGAGTTTGGGTCATTAAATTATTAATCGGTGTTCTAATTTCATGTGCTAAATCAGATGAAAAATCGGAAAGTTTTTCTAAAGCTGACTCTAGTCTGTCCAGCATAGCATTGAAGGCGATTGCCAATGATTTTAGTTCGGTTGGTGTATGCTCAACTTCTAAACGTTCTGAAAGATGTTGAGCAGAAATTCCTTCTGCGACCTTAGCCATTTTTTGCACTGGTCTTAAACCTCTCCAGGTTGCAAACCAACCTAAAAACATTAAACAAATTGTACCAGCCAAACCAATATACAAAAGTTGACGCTTAAAATCTTTTAGAAAATGTAGATGTTCTGATGTATCGATCCCAACAATAATTCGTACAGATTGTATTTCAGAATTTCTATTTATACCTGTAGTGTAGATCATGCCACGATAGGTCTTATTTTGAACTTGCCATTTAATCCATGAATTATTTGCTGACTTGATTAAATTTTGAGTATTAATGATTGAGGATGCTGAACTAAATAAAATTTGGCCTGTCGGTCGTTCTATTTGGACCATAAGATCATGGTGTCCAACTAACGCATCTCTTAAATAAAGATTAAGTTCTGGAGAATTTTTAGTATTCTGTTGGAGAAGATTCTGAATAAGCTGGATTTTACCTTCTAATTGGGCACGGTCTTGAGTTTCAAAATGATGCATTACTAATTTATTTATGAACAAACCCATAATAATTAGAATGAAAATAGTAGATAATGAGAAAATGATACCGATCCGGAAACTGATCGCTCTGAATAAATTATTATTCATCCTCTACCTCTAGTACATACCCCATTCCTCGAATATTCTGAATTAATTTGGGAGTAAAGTTACTGTCAACTTTACTTCTTAATCGTTTAATAGCGACTTCAACGACATTCGTATCACTATCAAAATTCATATCCCAAATTTGAGAAGCAATCAGCGCTCTTGGTAAAATTTCACCTCGTCTACGCATAAAAAGTTCCATAAGCGCGAATTCTTTTGCCGTCAGATCAATGCGTTGACCCGCTCGCGTTACCCGACGTTTTCTCAAATCAAGTTCTAAATCAGCAATCTTAATAATATTACTATCTTCTCTTTGCTGCCCTCGTCTAAGGAGAGTTTTGATTCGAGCAAGAAGCTCTGCAAAAGCAAAAGGCTTTATTAAATAATCATCAGCGCCTAACTCTAGACCTTTTACTCGATCTTCTATCTGATCTCTGGCTGTTAAAAACAGAATGGGCATTGTTTTGCCACTTTTACGAATATCATTAATAATATTCCAACCATCCAGTCCGGGTAACATGACGTCTAAGATAATTAAGTCGTATTCTTCAGAAAGAGCTTGATGTTTACCTGTTAATCCATCTGTAACCCAGTCGGTAATATAACCCGCTTCGGATAAACCTTGTTTGAGATAGTCACCAGTTTTTTGTTCATCTTCAACCAATAATATTCTCATCTCAGAATCCTAAGTCATTCATTAAACCTATAATAACTTTATAAAACCCGAGATTGAGATAGATTACAAAAATGTCATTTTCAAGTCACTCAGATGTTCGGTGAAGCGTTTTATTGTAATACGAAGAAACTTAATTTTAGAGAAACTTATGAAAACTGTATTGCGTCGTAGCTTAACTACTTTAGTGTGCATGGGAGCATTAATCGCAGGTACTCAATCTTGGGCAAATGATGCAGAAGATCTATCAAATTCGAAATCTAATGCTGTGACAACTGCAAAAAAAGCACAAGAGCCGTGTTCTAAACCTTGTAAGATGAACAAGGATAATAAGGTTCAGCAAGAACCTAGCCAACAGCAAGCGGCAAATTCCTCTGATATGTCGAAAATGGATCATTCCATGATGAATATGGACCATTCGAAAATGGATCATTCAAAAATGAATATGTCCAATACATCAAATAAATAATTTTATAAAAGCAGGAAAGGAGTATTGGAGCTAACGATAAGGATTGCCTTAATACTCTAATCTGGTCTTTTTAACGGTGAGATAGAATGTCAAATAAGTTAAGTCATGTACTCTTAATTGGAGTTGGTTTATTTTCATCAACTTGGGTAATGGCGGCAGTTAAAGAATATGATTTAACGATCGCGGAACAGACTGTAAATATTACAGGAAAACCGCTAAAGAGAATTACCGTTAATGGTAAATTCGTTGCCCCTCTTCTTGAATTTGAAGAGGGAGATGATGCCGTTATTCGTGTTCATAATAAGCTAAAAAATCAGGACTCTTCAATTCATTGGCATGGATTGATATTACCCGGAATCATGGATGGTGTACCAGGGTTCAACCAGTTCGAAGGCATCGCCCCTAATAAAACGTATGAATATAAATTCAAGGTTCGTCAAAATGGTACTTATTGGTATCACTCCCATAGTAAAGGGCAAGAGCAAGACGGCCTATATGGTGCTTTAGTTATTTATCCGAAAAATAAAACCCCCTTAACATCATCTGAAAAAACTGATAGAGATTATGTGGTTTTGCTTTCTGATTTTCATAATTCAACAAGTGATCAAATCACAAAGAATCTTAAAAAAGAAGCAGATTACTATCAGAACCGTCGAGAAACGGTATTTGATGTCATGAAACAAGTTAAACGTGATGGATTAAAGGCAACTTGGCAAGACCGCTCTATGTGGAATCAGATGCGGATGTTGAAAACAGATATGTCTGATGTCACAGGCTATACATTTTTAATGAATGGCAAAACACCTCAGCAAAACTGGACCGGTAACTTCAAAGCTGGTGAAAAAGTTCGCCTTCGTTTTATTAATGCTTCCGCTATGTCATTCTTTGATGTACGCATTCCAAACCTAAAAATGACTGTAGTCAGTGCTGATGGTCAACCTGTAAAGCCCGTTCCTGTAGATGAGTTCCGTATTGGTACTGCTGAAACCTATGATGTCATTGTGGAACCAAAACAAGCACATTACCAAATTGAAGCTGAATCTATTGATCGTACCGGTTTTTCAGTGGGAACATTACATGAAGAAAGCAGCCCAGCAGTCAAACAAATTGAGATGCCTAAATCTCGCCCTCGTGCTTTATTAACTATGGAAGATATGGGGATGAGCCATGACATGTCATCTATGAAAGATATGAATCACGATATGTCTTCTATGAAAGGTATGGATCATGATATGTCTTCTATGAAAGGCATGAATCACGATATGTCTTCTATGAAAGGTATGGATCATGATATGTCTTCAATGAAAGATATGAATCATGATATGTCTTCTATGAAAGGCATGAATCACGATATGTCTTCTATGAAAGGTATGGATCATGATATGTCTTCTATGAAAGGTATGGATCATGATATGCCGATGAATAGCGCTACTGTTAAGGCGGCTTCAGACAAGAATGATAATACCGTATTTGGATGGGCAAATGCTTCAACACCTGAAGGTAATAAAGCATTGCAATATAGTGATTTGCAATCGTTAGATCCTCAAAAAGACACTCGTGCAGCTGAACGTGAAATAGAGATCCGTCTTGGTGGAAACATGGAGCGTTATATTTGGACAATAAATGGTAAAAAATTTAATGAAGCCGACCCACTAGTGGTGAAGTATGGTGAACGTATTCGCTTAAAATTTGTCAATGACAGTATGATGGCTCACCCAATGCACTTACATGGCATGTTTATGCAGCTTGAGAATGGTCAGGATCCAAGCAATATGCCAAACAAACATACGGTAATTGTTCCACCTGGGAAAACGATAACCACTCTACTCACAGCTGATGAGTTAGGTGAGTGGGCTATTCATTGTCACCTGCTTTACCATATGAGTGCAGGAATGATGAATAAACTCATTGTAGCTCAAGTGGAAGATGGTAATTCTACAAAGACTGTTCCTCAGTCCCAAGTAAATGAGAAGGGAGTAAATCCACATGCACATCACTAATAATTTGTTTTCAAAAACAACTTTGATGATTGCGCTATTTGGATTATCAAATCTAACGTTCGCTAAAAATGAAACTCCTGTACAAGACAGTAATATTACAAAAAATATGAAAATTCTTTTACAGGAATCTGGAGGATTAAAGTATTCCCTTCAAGAGCGTTATCCAGAATATTATTCAATGGAAAATGCGAATATGGGGGATAAGAGTGTCCAGATTGCGCTTGAGAACTCTAACTCACCTCATGACAATCATCTTAAAGAACATGGTGGACAAATTTATCAAACGACAAAATTTGAAAATGAATGGATGGTTGATGAAGACGGTAAGGGCAACCTAGGAACAAAGTTTGAAACTTTAATTGGAACAGATGAAAATCGTCTATTTATTGAAGCCAATTCGGAAAAGTCAGAAAGTAATGATCCAAAATATGCTGTATCAGCACTTTATAGCCGTAACGTAGCCCCATTTTGGGATGTACAAGCTGGGGTAAGATATAGTGAAGATAAAAATAACAGCAGCAGCGATCGAGTGGATGGGGTTATTGGTATATTAGGTCTAGCTCCTTATTTCTTTGAAACACAAGCATATCTTTATGGCGGTGAGAATAATTTTTGGGGAGCAAGTTTTGAATTAGAACGTGATTTGCTTTTAACTCAGAAACTTATTACTCAACCTTATATCGAAGCAGATGTAATATTTAGCGATGATTCTAACTATGCTGCAAAATCAGGTTTATCAGAACTAAAAACTGGTATCAAAACTAGATATGAGATTACTAAGCGATTTAAACCTTTTATTGATATTGCTTATCAGTATGAAAAAGGACAGCAAGATACTTTTATGCAAGAGGCTACTAATTCCGAAAAAGGGTGGAAATATGGTGCAGGCATCGAATTAGTTTTTTAAAATAGTATGATTTGGATTCATGAATGGTAGCTTCGGCTACTATTCATGAATTATTACTATTTATTTTCGAATCTGTAAAACTAAAAAAGCTTAATTTTTGGTCTATTTTTATGCAGTGGTTAAAAACATGCTTATCGCTGTTTTTATCGTTTGCTATTCTTTTAGTAGGATCGGCTGCTACTACTTCGTCTGTACATCATCGGTGTTTAATGCCATCTGAATAGATGCATGTGGCATAGCCGTCTTCATCGATTTGAATCCTAAAGTGGCCCTAATGATCCGCTTTAGCTTGCCATGATTACATTCGATCACGTTATTTTTATACTTAACCTGCCTGTGCTCAAGATCTGGTGGACATTTTCTTTCCCATTTTAACCGTGACAAAGCACCTCCATATGTGTGCTTTATCGGCACTGTTGCAAATAGGGATCTGAGTCAATGATTTTCCCTTCAAAAAAGCTTAGAGACCGAAAACTCTATTTACTAGCCAAACTTCTCCTAGAATATTACCGTTATAAAATAATGAAGCTTGTCCTTTGCGTAGAGCACGCATAACCTCAATTCCTTTAATTGTGGCATAAGCCGTTTTCATAGACTTGAATCCCAACGTAGCCTTGATGATCCGTTTGAGCTTGCCATGATCACATTCAATCACGTTATTCTTGTATTTAATCTGTCGATGGTCCAGGTCTTCAGGACACTTTCCTTCCTGTTTTAGTCGCGACAAAGCACGGCCATAGGTATGAGCCTTATCAGTGTTTATGACTCGTGGAATCTGCCATTTTTTGACATGATTCAAAATCTTACCAAGAAAACAATAAGCTGAATGGGTATTTCGTCTAGCAGAAAGATAGAAATCAAGAGTATGGCCACGTTGGTCAACTGCACGGTATAGATATGCCCATTTGCCATTCACT
>NZ_JBQGUZ010000035.1:0-19544 GCF_052078135.1 Acinetobacter lwoffii | reverse complement strand
TGTTTGAATCGATGTATTTCATCCGCAGATTATGCACGAATGCCAAGAAATCCGGAGTGCAAATATTAACCAAAAAGAAGATCGTTTTTTGATTTATGAAAGAGATCTAATGAACAAAAAGGATAGCAATATCCTTTTTGTTGTTTTTGCTAACTCACTAATAAAATGATGAACCCAATATTCAGGATGGGAAAGTATTATTTAAACAGGACAGGAGGATTGAATTCATCGAATAAAAATAAAATTATTTATAGGTTGTAAGTTTAATTTGAGATGAAAAAATTATATATATTTTAATAACGATTTTAAAAAATAAATGAATTTAATGAGTGCAGATAAAATAAAAGCCATTTTCAAAATGGCTTTTATTTTTAGAATGATAAATTAATAGGTTTTGTAAGGTAAAAACTTTCCGGATAATACGACGTTCACCCGATCTCCGTTTGGATTATTCTCACGTTGAATATCCATATTGAAATCAATTGCACTCATAATTCCATCACCAAATTCTTCATGGATCAGTTCTTTAATAGTCATACCATAGACGCTGACAACCTCATACCAGCGATAAATCAGCGGATCTGTCGGCACGCTAGTTGGCAGAGAACCTTTATAGGGTACGATTTGCAGCCAGGCGATGGCTTCATCAGTCAATCCAAATATTTCACCAATTTTTTCTGCCTGTTCTTTATTAAAAGCCATCTGACCCAAACATGCGGCTGTCACCCATTCTTTAGAAAGGCCTATTGTTTCAGCGACATCTGCCCATTTGATAGACTTTAAAACTTTCGCTGAAATAATCATGTCTGTCACTTGTTGACGATGGCTAATCATAATCTTCTCCAATAGCTATATTTAAAAAATGACCGCTATAGATAATGCAGAGATTGTGCCAATATAATTATAAGGATGAAATTTTAAAATAATTTATAGGATTTTTATTAGCCATTTAAAATAAGTGGCATGCTATTTGCTTTTATCTATATTAAATATGGCAACGGCGCCATGACACGATTGATCTGTTTGAATAATACAAGGCAAAGACGCCTAAGGTTGAAATAGACCTTAGGCGTTTTTTATTTGCAAACAGGTAAGTAATTTATATAAAGGGGATAAAAATATGGCTTATCTTGCTCCTGCAGAGTTTGCAAAAAAAGTGGTCGATGCCGGTGAGGCAAAACTTCATATGGCAACGCGCGATGTTTTAATCCGTGCGTTTATGGCAGGCGCAATTCTGGCGCTGGCAGCAGTATTTGCCGTGACGATTGCGGTACAAACAGGGGTGCCACTGATCGGTGCGCTGCTATTTCCAGTCGGTTTCTGCATGTTGTATCTCTTGGGCTATGACCTGCTCACTGGGGTATTTGTATTGACTCCATTAGCCTGGCTAGATAAACGTCCTGGGGTAACGTGGTCACGTATTTTAAAAAACTGGGGACTGGTTTTTTTAGGTAACTTTGCCGGATGTTTAACCGTGGCAGTGTTGATGGCCGCAGTCTATACCATGGGTTTCGCCGCTGAACCGAATGCGGTCGGGGTGAAAATTGCCCATATTGGTGAAGACCGGACTTTAGGCTATGCCGAATATGGTTTTGCTGGCTGGATGACGATTTTTATCCGCGGCATGCTGTGTAACTGGATGGTGTCACTCGGGGTAATTGGTGCCATGATGTCAACCACGGTCAGCGGCAAATTCATCGCGATGTGGATGCCAATCATGCTGTTTTTCGCCATGGGCTTTGAACATTCAGTCGTGAATATGTTCCTGTTCCCATTTGCCATGATGATGGGCGGTGATTTCTCGATTACAGACTATTTCTTATGGAATGAATTACCGGTGGCATTGGGGAATCTGGTGGGCGGTCTGGCACTGACAGGTCTGGCACTCTATACCACGCATGTACGTACTGGCGATAAAAAAGAATTCTAATCTGAGCGTGATGATTTATGCCTTGAGATTAAAGGGATCGATTCGATCCCTTTTGAGTATTTAAAATGAATAAAAAATTAAAGATCAGCATTGGGCAATATTCTTCCGCTGGAATCAAAGCACAGAATCAGGACTTTCATGGGGTCTATATTCCGGAAGGCCATACGCTTAGCAGTAAGGGCATTGCCTGTGCAATTGCAGACGGAATCAGCAGCAGCAATGTCAGTCATATTGCAGCAGAAACTGCAGTCAGCAGTTTTTTATCAGATTATTACTCGACTTCAGATGCATGGAGCACCCAAACTTCAGCGGCACGGGTCATTCGTGCGACCAATTCCTGGCTCTATGCACAAACCCAGCAAAGCCGCGGGCGTTTTGATAAAGACCAGGGTTATGTCTGCACCTTTAGTGCACTGATTTTGAAACAAAACAGGGCACATATCTTTCATGCTGGCGATAGCCGGATTTATCGAATTCAGGCACAAGCCATTGAACAGATGACGGCTGATCACCGTGTTTGCCTGTCATCAACAGAACATTATTTAAGTCGTGCACTGGGTGCCGACCATCGTATCGATGTCGATTATCAGCAGCTTGAATTATGTGAAGATGATTTATTTATCTTGATGACAGATGGTGTCTATGAGTTTATTGATATGCAGCTCATATCAGATCTGCTGCAACAGCAACAACATCTGGATATCATTGCCAAGTCTATAGTCGAGCTGGCCTTAAAGCGGGGTAGTGATGACAATCTCACCATTCAAATCATTAAAGTGGAACAGTTGCCTGAGGAGGAATCCTTTCATATCAAGAGCCATGTTTTATTTCCGCAACAGCTGAGTCATGGTGATCTGTTTGAAGGTTATCGGATTGATAAAATCCTGCACCAAAATCATCGCAGCAGCCTCTATTTGGCGCGTGATGAAGCAACACAAAATCGGTTGGTCATTAAAACCTTGTCTGTCGATGTGCAGGATGACCTGAAAGCGGTAGAACAATTTCATTTAGAAGAGTGGGTATCGAAACGCTTAAAACATGAAAATCTGCTGCAATGTTATCCGCATAAGGGCAGCAAGCTGTTTTTATTTCAAAGTTATGAATACTTGCAAGGGGAAAACCTAAGCCGATGGCTGCATCGTCAAAAAACAGCTTTAACTTTACAGCAGTTACTTTCCATCATTGAACAGGTGGCCAAAGCACTGAATGCCATGCACCGTCTTGAAATGCTACATCAAGATGTACGACCAGAAAATATCATGCTGCTTGAACCAGCTGATACCTTGAAAGTGAAACTGATTGATTATGGATCGACTGCGGTCAGAGGTCTGGTTGAACTGAATCCCAAACATGCAGATGTTCCTTTGGGAACCTTGGCCTTTATGGCACCTGAGTATTTTATTGGACGCTCGCCCTCAGTAAAATCAGATCAGTTCTCGCTGGCGGTGATGAGTTATTATTTATTGACCCGACAATTACCTTATGGGACAGATCTCGCGCGCTGCAAGAGTGAAAAGGCCTTAAAGCAGGTTCGATATCATTCAATCTATGAGTATCGACCGGATCTGCCACATGGCTTGGACGCAATCTTTAAAAAAGCGCTTTCCATTCGCCCGGAGCAGCGCTATGAAGCACTTTCAGCCTTTATATATGATCTGAAACACCCAGATATCAAATTTAAAAAATCAGTTTCACGCCCTATGCTTGAAAAGCATCCAGTCACTTTCTGGAAATCCTGCACAGCGATTCTTTTTTTGTTATTGCTCTGGGTGTTTGCACTATATTTTAGCCAATGAAAATAATCCAAATAAGCTGTTGAACGATTTTTTTTGACTGAAGTAAAAAATCAGATGTGATTTGAGCTGAGATGTAGTCAAAATATCTATTTATTCTTATTGCAGATTTTTCTATTTTTACGATGATTGACTCTGTGTTTTCGAAGATTATCCCTATAAAATAGAAAGTGCAGTTAAAATCTAAGTAAGCATAAAAACATTGGAATAATAATTGCTTATTTTTAATACCATTAGAATAAAAAGGCAGATGAGACATGAAAATTCAATTTTTTAAGCTGATTTTAATCTTGAGCAGCAGCATGGTGATGAGCCAAACCAGTCTCGCCGGAGATGGTGGCTTGCGTTTTGCTGAGAAAAATCAGGAAATAGCGGCACAAATTCAGGCCAAGAAAAAAACGGCAGAAATACAAGCGCAGTCCCTACAAGCAAAAGCCTCTACAGAAACGAAATAGTAAAATAGCACTCATCCAAGAAGGTGAGCTGTTCAGATTAGATCAGATGTATAAGATGTGGTGATGCGAAAAACTAGTCCCTAACTTTTTAATACTGAAAAAAAACTCCCCATCTATTTTAAGAATGGGGAGTTTTTTATTTTGCATCTCAGGGAAAATTACTGAATTTGTTCCTCATCCTGTCTTTCCTGACGCAGCTGATCACGTTGTCGCTGTGGATCATGAAGACCTAATTGACCGCGCTGGATCTCACGATCCTGCTTTTCTTGAGGATCAAGTTGTTCTTCAGTGAGTTCTTCATCATTTCGATCGATTGGATTCGACATAGTCTTTCATCCTCTAAAATACTTTCTAATTTTTATTGTATGAGTGCAGCAAAATTATTCTGTGACTTTTATGCCTGAGTTAGTTTTCTATCTTGTTGCTGCTGTAAGTTTAATCAATATTTTATGGGTTATTTTAATGATGGTTAAGTTAACCAAGAAAATTAAATTAATGAAATTAAGGGAATAGTAATTTAAACCTATAAACCTAATAGTTGAATATATCTCATTATTCTGGTTTTGAAATGAGAAAAACTAAATAAAATAAGAAAAATGGGTTATGCTTAAGACAGATTAAGTGTCATCCGTCTTTTAAATTTCCGGTATTTTTCATGATAGAACTTCGCCATTTAAGAACTTTAACTGCTCTGCGGGAGCATGGTTCTCTGGTTGCAGCAGCAAGTGATTTATGTTTAACCCCATCAGCCTTGTCACATCAGCTACGTGAACTCGACCAATGGTTTGGCGTCGAAGTGGTCAATCGGCGTAGTCGCCCTGTGAGCTTTTCAAATGTTGGGGAGCGGTTGCTAAAACTGGCAGATGAAATATTACCGCAAGTTCAAATTGCACAGAGTGATATCAGCCGAATTGTGCATGGTCAGACCGGACGAATTGTTTTTTCCTCTGAATGTCATAGCTGTTTTGACTGGTTGATGCCGCTACTCAATCAATACCGGATGCAATATCCGGATGTAGACCTGGACTTTGCCTCAGGTTTTGAGTCGAATCCGCATGAATTATTGCAAACTGGAGAGTTTGATCTTTTAATTACGGCTGATCCGATTGCGCTTAAAGGCATTGAATATTTTCCGATATTTGAATACGAATCACGCTTGGTTTTATCTAATACCCATCCACTAGTACGTGCTAAAGAGATTACTGTTCAGGAACTTGCTGAAGAAACGCTAGTAACTTATCCGGTGGATAAACACCGTTTGGACATCATGTCGCGTTTGTTTATTCCAGCTAATATTCTACCAAAAGCCATTCGTACCACCGACTTGACCCAAATGCTGATTCAGCTGGTGGCAAGTGGCCGCGGGATTGGTGCACTGCCAGACTGGGTGGTAAATGAATATGAGCAAAAAGGCTGGGTGACATCACGCCGTTTGGACTGTGTGGCGCCTGAAGGCTTGCGTCGTACTTTATACGCCGGCTATCGCATAGAAGAAAAACAGAAAGATTATTTTGAAGGCTTCTTGAAACAGCTGGATCGGTTTTCCAAAAAAAGACAGGTCTACTACAATTGATCAATGAATAGGTGAATATCTATAAGCCCGTGATTCTTAAAAATCCTGCATCATCAGGATTTTTAAAAATAGACTTTTTTCTCTCAAGGATTTCAATTTTTCTATAAGGTGATGAGGTTAATCTTGTCTACTTTAAATCAGAAAATATACAACTTCGGCCAACTTTCGAAATTAAAGAACTGGTTTGGTCGATTATAAATTTTTCTACTTATCACATTTTGCCAAGTGGAAATACATCTGTGCAGAATTAAATTACATATTATTAAATATCAGTTACTTAAAAATTAAGTTCTTGGAACTTGTGAGGATGTGGTTTTGATCTTGCAAGTTGATTTTTAATAAAAAGATTAAATAAAATGAAAAACATACGCTGATTAGTCAATTTTTTGGCAGAAAATAACTCCTGAAAATAACAATGTTGATCTATGCTACAGCATAATTTTTAAACTGATTTCCTCTCATAAAACGGAATCACTTATACAGGACTGTATAAAATCGCCATGCACATGACAAAAATTCCTCTCAAGAAAAGCCCGCTGAGCCTCATGATTCTGTCGATTGTCTCAGGTCATCTTTATGCTGAAACTGCCGTAGAACCGGACAATGTTCAACAGCTGAATACTATTGTGATCAGCGCTGAGCAAAATGCCAATCCGCAGCAGCAATATCAGAAAGAGCTGGCTCAGGTTTCAGGAGGAACGAATTTCATTGGTGAGCAGCAATTAGAACAGCAGCGACTTGCAACCACAGCCGATGTGTTCCGTTTACAGCCAGGAATTTATGCCCAGTCTGCAGGGAATGAAGGTGCAAAAATATCGATCCGTGGCTCAGGAATCAACCGGACTTCAGGTGCACACGCATCCGGTACGCACGTCCTGATTGACGATATTCCATTTACCGGGCCGGGCGGTACAGCGTATGAACTGCTAGAACCCTGGTGGATTGATCATGTCGGGGTTTATCGCGGAGCCAATGGCTTTAAGCAAGGCGGACTGGCCTTAGGTGGAACAATCAACTATAGAACCAAGGCCGGCGCAGATCAGGATGGCTCTGAACTCAAATATGAAATGGGCAGCCATGGTTATCAGAAATATCAGTTTAGTACCGGCCGAAAGCTGGATCAGATGGATTATTATCTGGCGCTGACGAGTACCCAGTTTGATGGAATTCAGGATCATGCTGAAGGCGATGGCAAAGGTCTGGCTTTTAATTTGGGCTATCAAATTAGTCCGGATATCGAAACCCGTTTTTATGCTCGTTACCGTGAGAGCAAGCATTTAACTCCAGGACGGATTACACAAGAACAGCTCAAAAATGATCCTGAAGCAGCGAATAGCTTTAATTTAGCGGTAGATGCCAAACGGATTCAGCCGGGCAGTACCTGGTTGGCCAATACTACGACCTGGAATTTACAGGATGATGCTAAACTGACCGGCAGTCTGGCTTATCATCATTATCCGCTGGATTTACGTGAAAGCAGTTATCGTACTAATGTCGATTATGAAGATATTACAGCGCGCTTCCAGTATGAAAGGCCTTATCAGTTTCTAGGTCTGGAGCATCAGGGGCGTATTGCCTTGCGCACTACCACACACCGCCCGGACAGTGGTGTAACGGAAACCATCCGACGTGATACGACTATTGATGGAACTTTGTATCCGGCAGATACCGTTACCCGCCGTTATACCTATCGCGGTTCAGACAACGTCCTGCAATTTGATCAGGAAACCACATTAAATGATCAGTTCAAATTAGATTTGGGACTGGCAGCGGTGTATACCCATCGGGAAAGTGAAGTAACTTATCCTGTGGCGAGTCCTGAAGTCAGCCGTTATGAATGGAATTTTGCACCACGACTTGGTTTGACCTATCAGCCGAATGAGTCTGTGCAATGGTTTGCCAATTTAAGCCGCAGCATTGAGCCAGCACATCCTTGGGCGATGGCTTGGTCTTCACCGTATTATTTTGACAGTGGTGTCGCTTCTGGCCGGGTGCGCGCGCCAATCTATTTGGACACGCAAACCGCCAATAGCTTTGAACTGGGTGGACGTGGACAATCAGGCTTTGGAGATTGGGCACTGAGTTATTATTATTCCAAAGTGAAAAATGAACTGTTAACCTCTGAAATGATTAAAACCTATGAAGATGGATCGAATCGACCTTCAGAGCCAATTGCTGTTGAATCGAATGCCACGCCAACGATTCATCAAGGGGTGGAGCTAAGTCTAGATACGCCATTGCATGAATCCCAATATGGCGAACTTCGTCTGCAACAGGCTTATACCCTTAGCGATTTCCAGTACAAAAATGATCCATTGTTTGGCAAGAACCAGTTGCCAGGAATCCCTAAACATCTGTATCAGGCTCAACTAAGTTATGCCTTGAATAATGGCCTCTATATTGGTTTGAATACCGAATATGCATCGAAGATGGCACATGATTATGCCAATAGCCGATTCAGTGATGACTATCAGATCTGGGGCATTGACGTGGGTTATGCACCAGAACATCAATCGTGGAAAACCTGGATCAACTTTAAAAATATCACGGATGAGAAATATGCTGCGGTCGTGATTCCTGGTCTGAATGATCAAGGTGCTGATGTAGCGCGATCTTCACCAGGTGAAGGTTTTTCTACTTATGCCGGTGTGTCATTTAAATTTTAATTTTTAAAATCAAAAAAAGAGCGGTGAAAACCGCTCTTTTTATTTATTGATAGAAAAGGTTTATCAGGTTTCTAAAATTCCGGTAACGCCTGTCACAATCATATCGATGGCAATCGTACCAATCAGAAGCGCAGCAACACGACCGACAATATCGACATACAGGTCAATGTAGTTGGAATATTTATGTTGTAAATGATCATGCAGATATTTCATCAGGATCAGCAGGCTACAAGTCAGAAACAGCGTAGAAAAAATCACCAGAATGGTTTGCATTAAACTGAGCTGTATGCCGGTGATCACAGATGCCGAAATGGTACCCGGACCGATCATAAACGGCATGGCAATCGTGCCCGCCAGATGACTGGGCGCTCCACGCATCACGCCAATCGTATCAGCACCTTCAAAGACATAACGATAGCCGATCACCAAAAAGATAATACCGCCAAAAATCTGGAAGGACTCAAACCGTACATGCAAGACTTCATTAAAGAAGGCTTCACCGGTTTTTGCAAAAATGATGAACACAATAAAGCTGATCAGACTGCCTTGAATCAATGCCATGTTGAATACTTTTGCATCGGAATTACGGATAATTCCGAGCATGTAAATACTCATCAAAAATGGATTGAGCAGGGAGAAAAACAGGGCAAAGGCATTCAAACTTTCTGACATCATTGAGTCCTTACGTAGTTGAGAGATCCTAGATTTCACGATCCGGGAACAGCGGACGTTTACCTGGGCTAATACGGTTAATATGTAGATACATCATATGGCGTTCATATTTATCCAGGATGTCATTGATCACCTGTTCCTTACTGTAACCGACCAGATCGTTTCCCTGAGAGCCTTCAAACAGATAACTTTCCAGACGATAGTAATAACGTTTGGTTCGTTTACCACGTGAACTGAAATTTGGCGTGTCATAGCGTACCGGCCATATTTCGTAGACAAAGTTTTCTTCTTCATCGAGCTGAATGGTCAGATCCAGATGATACAGTTCAGGTTCTTCCTCCAGCGATTTTTCCTGAATATTGACTTGAATACCTTTGTCAATTAACTCGGTTGCAACGGCCTCAATGGCTGGTTTGCAAACATTGTCCAGCATGGTCCGCGTCTGGGACAGGCTTGGATGCAGCATGACCCGGCTCAGACGCTTCTTCCAGTTCAAAATATCCACATTACCGACCACAGGTGCCGCATTCAGGCTGGTGCTTGCCTGACGAAAATCCTCCAGACGCAAGGACTTATACAGTCCGGCCATCACAAAGAAAATCACGAAACTAAAAGGCAGGCCCATAATAATCGTGGTGTTCTGTAATGCTGTTACGCCATTCGCCATGAGCATTGCCAAAGTCAGCAAACCGATGGCAATGGCCCAGAACACACTCAGCCAGCGCGGTGAATCATGTTCAATATTAGTGAATTTGGTCGTGAAATTTCCCAATACCAATGCCCCCGAGTCCGCTGAGGTCACATAGAACAGTAAGCCGGTAATGGTGGCGACACCTGCAGTAAACATAAAGCCTGGATACTGCGCCAAGAGATCATAAAAACCATGTGCCGGATTTTCTAAAACTGTCGTAGCAAGTTGAGTATTACCATCAAAAATCACGCTGTATAAAGCACTGTTACCGAAAATAGACAACCAGGTCAGGGTAAATAACAGAGGAATAACCAAAGTCCCGGTGACAAATTCGCGAATGGTACGACCACGGGAAATACGGGCCAGGAACAGACCAACAAAAGGTGACCAGGCGATCCACCATGCCCAGAAGAACAGGGTCCAGCTATTCATCCATTCTTTCGGTTGTTCAAAAGGAAAACTGGTTAAAGAGAGTTTTGGGAACTGACTGATATAGTCACCAAAATTCTGAATCAAGGCTGCTAATAAAAATTCGGTATTGCCTACAAACAGAATAAATAGCAGCAGCCCAATTGATACATAGATGTTAATTTCAGACAGGATTCGGATGCCTTTATTGACACCGGCAGTGACTGAAATAATAGTAATAATCACGGCAACGGCGATGAGTGCGGTTTGAATCCAGATATTTTCTGGTAAATCAAACAATACATGCAGGCCGTAATTTAATTGCACAACGCCAATCCCGCAGGTGGTGGCAATCCCGAAAATCGTGCCGAGTACTGCAGCCGTATCCACAGTATGGCCAATTGGACCATTAATTTTTTTTCCAAAAATAGGATAGAGTGCTGATCGGATGGTGAGCGGTAAATTGTAGCGATAGCTGAAATAACCTAGCGCGACCCCAATCAGCGCATACATACTCCAGCCAGTTAAACCGTAGTGAAACAGGGTCCACACCATGGACTGGCGCGCAGCTTCAAAAGTTTCACCTTCGCCCACAGGTGGATTCATATAGTGGGAAAGCGGTTCCGCCACCGAGAAAAACATCAGGTCAATCCCGATCCCGGCAGAAAATAGCATCGCCGACCAACTCAACAGGCTAAATTCTGGCTTGGAATGTTTGGGGCCTAATTTAATCTCGCCATAACGGGAACAGGCGATAAAGACGATAAAAACCAGATACAGCGTTGCCGCTAGCAGGTAATACCAGCTAAAGGTACGACTGACCCAGTTTAAAATATTGATAATGACTTGATTGGCTTGTTCATTAAATAAAATGGTAATGATAGAAAACAGCAGAATAAGTGTCGCCGAAAAATAAAAAACTACTTTATTCAGACCATCTTGCATCTCTTCATTTTTCTTTTGCATAAATCCATGACCATCGTGTTGTTGCCGGATGATCTACAGTGCAGTGTGATTTAAAAGCAAAAGCCTGTGGTAAAGCTTCCTTGTTTTCGTGAATTACAAACTTTTGCAAATCCAAAACAAACTGCGCTGTACATCAAGGGTGAGCTGGCACTATAATTTTTATTAATTGAACGTTCAATTAAAAAAGCGTTTATGAATTGTTACATCATTCAGCTATTTGCTTTAGCAGAGTGACTTTCTATTGTTATATCCGTTATTCAGGTTAGTCTTATGCCAAAAGTTGGTATGCAACCGATCCGTCGCCAGCAACTGATCGATGCCACCTTAGCTGCAGTGAATGAGCTAGGTTTTGCAGAAGCTTCAATTAGTCAGATTGCTCAGAGGGCAGGTGTCTCAACCGGCATCATAAGTCATTATTTTCAAGGTAAAAATGGCTTAATTGAAGCCACAATGCGTTACTTATTGCAGCAATTGGGTAAATCTGTTGCACAGATAAAGATACAGGTTGATGACTTACCGGAGCAGCGCTTGTTAGCGATCGTACGTGGTAATTTTGCTGCTCCACAAACGGATAAGGCGGCCATGAAAGTCTGGTTGGCGTTCTGGGCTAGCAGTTTGCACCAACCTGAATTACACCGTTTACAGCAGATCAATCATTACCGTTTACATTCCAATCTTAAATACGAATTCATGAAAAAGTTAAATAAAGACCAGGCAGAGAAAGCCGCTCAAGGTCTGGCAGCATTGATTGACGGATTCTGGTTAAGAGGTGCTTTGGTAAATGGCGAAATTGATCCAGAACTGCCGATTGAACTGTGTAGTGAATATATCCGGCAACAACTCAAATAACCCACCTGCGAGGAAATTCCATTGACAACATTCAAACTGCAACGTCCTTATATTCATGGACAATATGTCGATGCAACGTCCAATAGCACGTTTCAAACGATTAATCCTGCAACAGGCGAAGTTCTGGCAGACGTGCAAGTGTGTACGCGAAAAGATATCGATCGCGCTGTTGAATCGGCACAGCAAGGCCAAAAAGTCTGGGCAGAAATGACAGCAATTCAACGTTCCCGTATTTTAAACAAGGCTGTTGCCATCCTCCGTGAACGTAATGACGAGCTGGCGCGTTTAGAAAGTCTCGACAGTGGTAAAGCTTTCAGTGAAACATCCACCGTCGATATTGCGACAGGTGCAGATGTACTCGAATACTATGCAGGTATTTTGCCAGCATTAGAAGGCCAGCAAATCCCGCTCAGAAGCAGTTCGTTTGTTTATACTCGCCGTGAACCTTTGGGTGTGGTTGCCGGGATTGGTGCATGGAATTATCCGGTTCAAATTGCCTTATGGAAATCTGCACCTGCACTGGCAGCAGGCAATGCCATGATCTTTAAAGCCAGTGAAGTGACGCCTTTAACTGCATTAAAACTGGCAGAAATTTATACTGAAGCAGGTGTGCCGCATGGTGTCTTTAATGTGGTTACCGGCAGTGGTGAAATTGGTGGTTATCTGACTTCGCATCCTGATATTGCCAAAGTGTCGTTTACCGGTGGCGTTTCTACCGGCAAAAAGGTCATGGCGCAAGCTGCAAATTCTAGCCTGAAAGAAGTCACGATGGAGCTGGGCGGTAAGTCTCCGCTGATTATCTGTGAAGATGCCGATCTGGATTTGGCGGCAGATATAGCCATGATGGCTAACTTCTACAGTTCTGGTCAGGTCTGTACCAATGGAACCCGGGTATTTATCCCTTTGGCCTTGAAAGCAGAATTTGAAGACAAGATTTTGCAGCGTATTCCTTATATCCGTATGGGGGATCCACTTGATCCTGAGACCAATTTTGGTCCAGTGTCCAGCTTCTCTCATATGGAAAAAGTGCTGGGCTATATTGAACAGGGCAAGATCGAAGGTGCACGCTTATTGTGTGGTGGCGGCCGTGCTGAAGATGAGCAGTTTGCCCAAGGCGCTTATGTGCTACCAACGGTATTTACCGATTGCCGTGACGACATGACGATTGTCTGTGAAGAAATTTTTGGTCCAGTCATGAGTATTCTGAGTTATGACTCAGAAGAAGAGGCGATTCGTCGTGCCAATGATACCGAATATGGTTTGGCAGCTGGTGTCGTGACACCGAATCTGGCACGTGCGCATCGTATTATTCATCAAATCGAAGCCGGCATTTGCTGGATTAATACCTGGGGCGAATCACCGGCAGAAATGCCTGTCGGTGGCTATAAACATTCGGGTGTCGGTCGCGAAAACGGTATTGTCACGCTACAGCAATATACCCAGACCAAGTCGGTGCAAGTTGAACTTAGTCCTTTCCAGTCTGTATTTAGCGCATAAGGGAGGATTGGATGAATTACGACTATATTATTATCGGTGCAGGTTCGGCAGGGAATGTACTCGCAGCGCGTTTAACTGAAGATCCGGATGTGAAAGTCCTGTTGCTGGAAGCAGGTGGGCCGGATTACCGTCTAGACTTCAGAACACAAATGCCTGCTGCATTGGCTTATCCATTACAGGGACGACGCTATAACTGGGCCTATCTGACCGATCCCGAACCTCATATGAATAATCGTCGTATGGAGTGCGGGCGCGGAAAAGGTCTGGGCGGTTCTTCATTAATTAACGGCATGTGTTACATTCGCGGTAATGCTATGGATCTTGAACAGTGGGCCAGCCTGAAGGGGCTAGAACACTGGAGCTATGCTGAATGTCTGCCGTATTATAAAAAAGCTGAAACGCGCGATATTGGCGGCAATGATTATCATGGTGATTCTGGACCGGTTTCGGTGGCAACACCTAAAAATGGCAATAATGAACTGTTCCATGCCATGGTCGAGGCAGGTGTACAGGCCGGTTATCCACGTACTGATGACCTGAATGGCTATCAGCAGGAAGGTTTTGGGCCGATGGACCGTACTGTAACGCCGCAAGGCCGTCGTTCCAGTACAGCACGTGGTTATCTCGATATAGCCAAAGGCCGGGATAATCTCACCATTATTACCCATGCTATGACCAACCGAATTCTGTTTAATCGCAATCAGGCGATTGGCGTAGAATATTTTGAAGGTCAAAATACCTTACAGCCGATTCAGGTCTTTGCGGATCGTGAAGTTCTACTATGTGCAGGTGCAATTGCCTCGCCACAAATCCTGCAACGCTCCGGTGTAGGTCCGGCCGAACTGTTAAAAAGTCTGGATATTCCTGTGGTTCAGGATTTGCCTGGTGTGGGTGAAAACCTGCAAGACCATCTGGAAATGTACCTGCAATATAAATGCAAAAAACCGGTTAGCTTATATCCGGCACTCAAGTGGTATAACCAGCCGATGATTGGCGCTGAATGGTTATTTTTAGGTAAAGGTATTGGAGCCAGCAACCAGTTTGAAGCCGGTGGTTTTATCCGCTCTTCAGACGAATTTGACTGGCCCAATATCCAGTATCATTTCCTGCCTGTGGCGATTAATTATAATGGCACCAATGCCATTCATGAACATGGCTTCCAGGCTCATGTGGGCTCTATGCGTTCGCCGTCACGTGGCCGTGTTCGTCTGAAATCCAAAGACCCGTTTGAGCATCCAAGTATTCTGTTCAACTATATGAGTACCGAGCAGGACTGGCGTGAATTCCGCGATGCCATCCGGATTACCCGGGAAATTATGCATCAGCCGGCATTGGATCCCTATCGTGGTGAAGAAATCAGTCCGGGAAAACATCTACAAACAGATGCTGAAATTGATGAATTTGTTCGTAATCATGCAGAAACCGCGTATCATCCATCGTGTAGCTGTAAAATGGGTGAGGATGACATGGCGGTTGTCGATGGTTATGGACGCGTACATGAAATGCAGGGGTTGCGTGTGATTGACGCCTCGATTATGCCTTTGATCATTACCGGTAACCTCAATGCAACTACGATTATGATCGCTGAAAAACTGGCAGACCATATTCGTGGCAAACCTGCTCTTGCGCCTTCATCTGCACCTTTTTACAAGGCGCCTCGCGCTTAAATTATGGTTTTATTCCTGCCGCCTAGCAAAGCAGGAGTAAAGCGAATTTCAATTTTTCCCCAAAACGGAGATAAAACCTCGACTGCTTTCGGTTTTATCTCCGCTTTACTTAATACATTTATATTTTATGAAAATATTCAATCAAACAGTGCTGTTTGGCTGTGCTGCTGTTTCAAGTTTTTACTGTTATGCCGATGATGCGGAAGTAAAACAAATAGAAGCAAGCGGAAACTTGAGTGTGGTCTCCAAATACGTCTCCCGCGGTTTGACCAATGCGCCTGAAAATGATGATGTTGCTGTACAGGCTGCATTGAATCTGGCTTATGGTAATTTTTATGTCGGATATTGGGGATCTACGCTTGGATACTCTTATGCAGAAGTGCAGGGGCGTCAGGGACATCGTTCAGACAAATTCGAGCATAACTTTCTGCTGGGTTATACCCATAGCAGCGAAAATTATGATTGGGATCTATGGAACGCAACCTATTATTATCCGGGCGGCAAGCATACTACCGGAAATGAGCTGGGTTTAAATATAAGTCGTGCATTGAATGATCAGACCAGTATTGGCGCCAGTGTATCGACCTATCTGTATGATGTGGCTTATGCCAATCAGGGCGATACTTTTTATACGCTTAACCTGAATCATCAGTTGAATGATCGCCTGAATGCCAGCGTTACGGCAGCGGGAAGCTATTTTAACGATGAAGGCAAATATGAGGGCGGTGAACTGGGCGATACCGAAAAGCAGTTTGCCTTTCGTTATGCTTCTGCCGGACTTAGTTATGCGCTCTTACCTCAGGTAAGTTTGTCGGGTGAATATATCTTTGGCGGTTATGACCGTTATGATGAAAAGCAGCGTAATCTTGCAGTAGTTGCATTGAGTTATGATTTCTAAAGTTATCTCGGACTAGGCAGGTGAAAATCTGCCTTATCCGCAAGCTTGATTGATCATATAATTCATGGCTTGAAGTTGGTTCATGCTCCGGCAGCTCAGGAAAGACTGAGGATCTGGTTTAATCTGGCAGAATTTCAGACAAATATTATCAATTTCATAAAATAATTCTATAATAGCGCCCATTCTCGGCAGCGTTATCCAGACACTTCGTCAAATGGTATAACCTGACCATTTTCTATTTTTCATTCAAGTTCTCCTCCGTGAACCGGCTTGTATATTCAGATTCAGCATCTTATCTGTCCGTGACGGCACATAAGAATATTTAGGTATCCACATGGAAATTAAGGTCAATTATCTCGATAATCTTCGCCAGGAAGCCAAGTTCGATGACTTCACGGTGATTGCCGATCAGCCGATCCGCTATAAAGGCGATGGTTCGGCACCCGGCCCATTCGATTATTTTCTGGCGTCATCAGCACTTTGTGCGGCTTATTTTGTCAAAGTCTATTGCGCAGCACGTGACATTCCGACTGATAATATCCGCCTTTCGCAAAACAATATTGTTGATCCTGAAAACCGCTATAAACAGATTTTTAAAATTCAGGTGGAACTGCCGGCTGATATTTCTGAAAAAGACCGCCAAGGGATTTTACGTTCGATTGATCGTTGTACTGTCAAGAAAGTAATTCAAACCGGTCCTGAATTTGTCATTGAAGAAGTGGAAAGCATTGATGCGGATGCTCAAGCTTTATTGATGCCAAGTCTGGCTTCTGATCATACGACTTTCATTCCAGGTAAAGACCTGCCGCTGGAAGAAACCATTGCCAATATGTCTGCCATTCTGGCAGGCCTCGGCATGAAGATTGAAATTGCGTCTTGGCGTAATATCGTGCCGAATGTCTGGTCGCTACATATCCGTGATGCGCAGTCGCCAATGTGTTTTACCAATGGTAAGGGCTCAACCAAAGAAAGTGCGCTGGCATCTGCTTTGGGTGAATTTATTGAGCGTCTGAATTGCAACTTTTTCTATAACGACCAGTTCTGGGGTGAGGATATTGCCAATGCCGAATTTGTGCATTATCCAGATGAAAAATGGTTCCAGCCAGGTCCAAATGGCGAACTACCTGCAGAAGTTTTAGATGAACATACCCGTGAAATTTATGATCCTGAAGATGAATTATTGGGTATCCATCTTTACGACACCAACTCTGGTAATAAAGCACGTGGCATCTGTTCATTGCCATTTGTACGTCAGTCTGATGGTGAAACCGTTTATTTCCCGTCGAATCTGATCGAAAACCTTTACTTAAGTAACGGGATGAGTGCCGGCAATACCTTGGCTGAAGCGCAAGTACAATGTCTTTCTGAAATTTTCGAGCGTGCTGTTAAACGCGAAATTCTGGAAGGTGAACTGGCACTACCGGATGTGCCTGAACATGTTCTGGCAAAATATCCAAAAATTGTTGAAGGCATTAAAGGCCTAGAAGAACAGGGCTTCCCGGTTCTGGTCAAAGATGCATCTTTAGGCGGTCAGTTCCCGGTCATGTGTGTCACCTTGATGAACCCACGTACCGGCGGTGTATTTGCCTCATTCGGTGCCCATCCAAACTTTGAAGTGGCTTTGGAACGCAGTCTGACTGAGTTATTGCAAGGCCGTAGTTTTGAAGGTCTGAATGATCTGCCAAAACCAACCTTTAGCAGTAATGCCGTGACTGAACCAAATAACTTCGTCGAGCATTTCATCGACTCGAGCGGTGTAGTGTCTTGGCGTTTCTTCAGCGCGAAATCAGATTATGATTTTGTCGAGTGGGATTTCACTAATAACGGTCAAAATTCGAATGCGGACGAAGCTCAGGAATTATTCACGATTCTGGAAGACATGGGCCATGAAGTTTATATGGCGGTGTATCAGCATCTAGGTGCAACAGCTTGCCGTATTCTGGTACCGGGCTATTCGGAAATTTATCTGGTAGAAGATCTGGTTTGGGACAATACCAACAAGGCTTTGTTATATCGTGAAGATATCCTGAATCTGCACCGTCTGGATGATGAACAATTGGAAGCATTGGTTGAGCGTCTGGAAGAAGCAGATGAGGATGACTATACCGAAATCAAAACCTTGATCGGTATCGAGTTCGATGAAAATACTGAATGGGGCCAACTCACTATTCTGGAACTGAAACTGCTGATTTATGTGGCTTTGCAGCAATTTGAAGAAGCCAAAGATCTGGTTGAGCAGTTCCTGCAGTTCAATACCAATACCGTTGAACGTGGCCTGTTCTACCAGTGCATGAATGTCGTTCTGGAAGTCATTCTGGATGATGAAATGGAACTGGATGATTATGAGCACAACTTCCGCCGTATGTTTGGTGATGCCCGTATGGATGCCGTTCTAGGTTCAATCGAAGGCACAGTTCGTTTCTATGGTTTGACCGAAACCAATATGCAGCTTGAAGGACTGGACCGTCATTTACGCCTGATTGACAGTTACAAGAAACTGCATGCGGCGCGTGCAAAGTTTGTGGCTCAGCAATAATCCATAGATGAATGACTAAAAGTTTTCGTTATTTGTTTTAAATCTTAAAGATGGCTTACTCGGTTTCGAATAGGCCATTTTTATCTCTGACCCTATATGCAATCTTTTCTATTATTTCTATTCTAGCTTATTAATTCCAGCTCCCGAGGGAACTGGGATTACCTAAAAAATTAAAGTGAAGTGTTAATACTAACTGCTTCAAGATTGGGTATGTGAATGTGAGAAATAGATGTATTTTTCTCCTTCACAGGAATTACCTTACATATTCGGGTAATTCGGACCACCACCACCTTCCGGTGTCACCCAGGTGATGTTCTGTGACGGATCCTTGATGTCACAGGTCTTGCAGTGCACACAGTTGGCTGCATTGATCTGGAAACGCTTGGAACCGTCATTATTTTCCATAATTTCATAGACTCCCGCCGGGCAGTAACGCTGTGCAGGCTCGTCCCATGTCGGCAGGTTGACTTCCACCGGAATAGAGGCATCGGTGAGTTTTAAATGCGCTGGCTGGTTTTCTTCATGGACCGTATTCGAGACAAACACTGAAGACAGACGGTCAAAGGTCAGCTTGCCATCCGGTTTTGGATAGTTTGGCTTGAAGCTTTCAGCCGCCTGGGTTTTCAACGCAGCATGATCCTGAACCAGATCGTGCAGGGTAAATGGCACTTTAAACACGTTCTGATCGATGAAGTTAAACGCGCCACCGATCCATTGACCGAACTTGTGCATTGCCGGGCCAAAGTTACGCGAGTTATATAGCTCTTCTTTCAGCCAGCTGTTGTTGAACTTGTCGGTATACGCGGTCAGTTCTTTCACGAAGAAATCTTCACCTTCAGCCACACGTGCCACCGCCAGATCACCGCCTTTTTCTACACCGGCCGCAATCGCCTCAAATACCGCTTCACCGCAGAGCATGCCGGATTTCATCGCAGTATGTGAG
>NZ_JBQGUZ010000034.1:0-22549 GCF_052078135.1 Acinetobacter lwoffii | reverse complement strand
TGGATGTCTGGTGATTTGTAGTCATAAATTTTAGTCCCCACTTGTTTTTAAGTGGGGACTAAATTAAGGCTTATAGGATGAATTCATAAGGTGTGTTCAGCGGACGCTTACGATTAATTTAAGATCAAATAAATTGTACGTTTTTTGATTTATGAAGGAAGTCTAATGAATAATTTAAATAAGTTGCTTAACTTTAAAGTTTATATTACTGGATAATAAAAAATTTATTTCTGCATGTTTATTCTTATCATAAACAGACTATTGTGGTTCTTATTTTCGTATTGAATTTGCCCTGCATGAGCTAAAACTATAGCATGAACAACTGAGAGACCTAAGCCAGTCCCACCAAACTCCCTATTCCTAGATTGCTCAACTCTAAAAAAAGGTGTGAATAGTTCATTTTGATATTGAACTGGAATACCTGGTCCATCATCTTGAACTTCCAATATCCACATATTTTCTTTCACAACAGATCTAATCCTAATTACTCCAGGATTCGCATATCGTATAGCATTATCTATGAGTGCAATAAGTATTTGTTCTATACGACGTTGATCGCAATAAATTAAATCATCTGATACCTCTGATAAGATTTCAATTCTTGCATTAGATAATTTTTCAGAAAACATTATTTTTATTTTATTTACAGATTCCTCAAAGTTCACAGGTTCTATTTTTAATTTAAGTTGTTGATTTTCAAACAAACTTAATGTTCTCAAATCTTCAACCAAATACGACAATCCTTCAACTTGATGTAGTAAGCTTTTCATTAGAGAATGATTCGGTTCGAATACTTCATCAACCACTCCTTGCAATCGACCTTGAAGTATAGTGATTGGGGTCCTCAGCTCATGCGCAATAGCAGCATTCCAAATATGAGCATTATTATTTGACACTTCAAACTTTTGCGCCATATCGTTAAAATTATTGATCAATTCTAAAATTTCATTAGAAGTGTCTACAGGCTCAGGGACTCGGGTTGCTAACTCACCTTGGCTAATTTTTCTTGTAGCAATTGCTAAAGATTGTAAAGGCACAATTAAACGGCTTGCATGCTTCACACCTAGAAATATTGATAAAGCAGAGCCTATAAATAAGACTGATAATATCCATAACCAGTCTAAAAGATGGAACCAAGGCCAGCTATGATATAATTGTTCTAAAGTTACAAATTTTGATTTAAGTGCTATTCCATAAATTGCAATGCCTATAATGCAGGCGATACAAATAATGCTGAAATTAAAAATACACAATGTAAAAATCAGCTGCTTACTGACTCCATATTTATTTTTCATTAATTTGATCTAGGCGGTAGCCTACCCCCCGAATATTGATTAACATTTGGCAATCCATTTTTTCTTCAAGTTTCTTCCTTAACTTACTCACATGACTATCTACAGTGCGTTCTAAAGCATTACCATCTGGTAAACAATGGTTCATTAACTCACTACGCGTAAATACTTTATAAGGATAATCAATCATTAACACTAAAATTTTATATTCAGTCAATGTGAGATTTAGTAAAGTTTTCTTATTGAGTTGATGTATATAAACACTATGAACATCAGTATCAATTTCAATATTTTTGTACTTTAAATTTTTGTTGGGAATCTGAGTGCTTTGATTTGTCCGTCTAAGTACAGCATGAACCCGTGCAACAACTTCATTTGGGTTAAAAGGTTTGATCACAAAATCATCTGCCCCCATTCTCAATGCAGTGACCTTATCAACATCCTGATCCAGTGCTGTTAGCATAATTACTGGTGTTCGTTGATTGCTCTGACGTATTCTTTTTAAAACCTCCCAACCATTTAATTCTGGTAACTTTATGTCCAAAAGTATGAGATCTATTGATTGTGTTGCATTAATTTCTATAGCCTGTTTTCCATTCATAGCGCGAATAACTCGCATACCTTCTCGCTGTAAATAATGCTCAATGATATCCCCAATATCATACTCATCTTCAACAACAAGAATAAGTCTATCTTGAACATCTAAAGAGTAAGGGTTTTCAAACATAGCGATGAAATCTTAATAATACTTTACTTATCATATCGTCATTTTTCTTGCAATCTCCACACTTTTTCCATCTTTTATCAACGCTTCTTCCACACTTATTAAAAATAATATAAATATCAAAACTCCAAGGTTTGAATAATATGCAAAAAAATTTATTACTCCCATTATGTTTGTCTGTCGCACTTGCTCTACAAGGCTGTGGTTCAGATGAGGCCGCTCAGAATGAAACGCCGACGAGTAAAGTCAGTGTGCTCAGCATTCAACCACAATCTGTAAACTTCAGTGAAAACCTTCCAGCACGCGTACATGCTTTCCGTGTTGCAGAAATTCGCCCACAAGTCGGTGGAATTATTGAAAAAGTATTATTTAGACAAGGAAGTGAGGTTAAAGCAGGACAAGCCTTATATAAAATTAACTCAGAAACTTTCCAAGCCGATGTAAATAGTAATCAAGCTTCACTCAAAAAAGCAGAAGCAGAAGCCGCCCGTTTAAGAGTTCAATTGGAGCGTTATCAACAATTGCTCCCAAGTAACGCCATTAGTAAACAAGAAGTTAGTAATGTTCAGGCTGAATATAATCAAGCCCTAGCTGATGTCGCTCAAATGAAAGCTTTGCTTACACGACAAAACCTGAACTTGCAATATGCCACAGTTCGGGCCCCTATCTCTGGCCGTATTGGACAATCTTTTGTCACTGAAGGAGCTTTGGTTAGCCAAGGTGATGCCAACACCATGGCAACGGTACAGCAAATCGATAAAGTCTATGTCGATGTGAAGCAATCGATCAGTGAATATGAACGTCTACAGGCAGCATTACAAAGTGGAGAGCTCGTTGTAAATAGCGAAAATACGGTTCGTATTACCAATAGTCACGGACAACCTTATAATGTCGTAGCAAAAATGCTATTTGAAGATATCAATGTTGATCCTGAAACAGGTAACGTGACCATTCGCATTGAAGTCAATAATGCTGAACGAAAACTCCTTCCGGGCATGTATGTTCGCGTCAATATTGATCGTGCAAGTGTACCTCAAGCATTACTCATTCCCGCACAAGCTATTCAACGTAATATTAATGGCGATCCGCAAGTCTATGTGATTAACGCCAAAGGCATGGCTGACATTCGCCCGATTGAGCTTGGCCCACAATATGAACAGTATTACATTGCCAGCAAAGGTCTGAAAACTGGAGACAAAGTAGTTGTCGAAGGTATTGACCGTATTCAGCCCAATCAAAAATTAGAACTGGCGACTTGGAAAGTTCCTACATCAACGAATAAAGCTGTATCTACTGAGGCTCAAAAACCCAATGCACAAGGAGCTCAATGATGATGTCACAATTCTTCATTCGCCGCCCTATCTTTGCATGGGTGATTGCGATTTTTATTATTCTCTTTGGTTTACTCAGTATTCCTAAGCTCCCGATTGCACGTTTTCCAAGTGTTGCACCACCTCAAGTTGTTATCACAGCGACTTATCCTGGTGCAACTCCAAAAGCCATTAATGACAGTGTCGTCACTCTAATTGAACGTGAATTATCTGGTGTTAAAGACCTGCTTTACTATAGTGCCACTACAGATACTTCAGGGATTGCGAAAATTACTGCGACCTTTAGGCCTGGTACAGATCCCGATATGGCTCAAGTAAATGTACAAAACAAAATTAAAGCTGTTGAAGCCCGATTACCTCAAGTTGTTCGTCAACAAGGTTTATTAGTAGAAGCGTCATCCTCTGGTTTTTTAATGCTAGTCAGTCTTAGCTCTCCAAATGGAAAATATTCAGAAATCGACTTAAGTGACTATTTGGTTCGTAATGCCGTTGAAGAACTTAAGCGTGTTGAAGGTGTTGGTAAAGTCCAATCTTTCGGTGCTGAAAAAGCCATGCGAATTTGGGTCGATCCAAATAAACTGGTGTCTTATGGTTTATCCATTAGCGATGTCAACAACGCAATTCGTTACAATAATGTCGAAATTGCCCCAGGTCGTTTAGGGGATGTGCCTTCAGAAAAAGGACAATTGATTACGATTCCACTCTCTGCTCAAGGGCAATTAAATAGTGTTGAAGAGTTCAATAATATTAGTTTAAAAGGCAAGCTGAGTGGTAGTTCGATTAAATTATCAGATGTTGCTCATGTTGAAATGGGTTCTCAAGCTTACAATTTTGCTATTTTACAAAATGGTAAACCAGCCACTGCTGCTGCCATCCAGTTAAGTCCTGGGGCGAATGCGGTCAAAACAGCAGATGGTGTGCAAGCCAAAATCGAAGAATTAAGAGCAAATTTACCAGAAGGGATGCAAGTCGATATTCCTTATAACACGGCGCCTTTTGTTAAAATCTCGATTGAAAAAGTAATTTATACTTTACTTGAAGCCATGGTTTTGGTTTTCATTGTGATGTATTTATTCTTACACAATGTTCGCTATACACTTATTCCAGCCATTGTCGCGCCGATTGCCCTGTTGGGTACTTTTGCTGTCATGCTGATTGCGGGTTACTCGATTAACGTACTCACCATGTTTGGTATGGTGCTCGCAATCGGGATTATCGTCGATGATGCGATTGTGGTGGTTGAAAACGTCGAGCGGATTATGGCGACCGAAGGTTTGTCTCCGAAAGAGGCAACCTCTAAAGCCATGAAAGAAATTACCAGTCCAATTATTGGGATTACGCTGGTTCTTGCCGCGGTATTTTTACCGATGGCTTTTGCCAGTGGTTCAGTCGGAATTATCTATCGTCAATTTACAGTGACGATGTCCGTGTCGATTCTATTCTCAGCACTTTTAGCACTGATTCTAACGCCAGCGCTGTGCGCTACCATTTTAAAACCAATCGATGGTCATCATCAGAAAAAAGGCTTCTTTGCTTGGTTCGACCGCACTTTTGACAAAGTGACGACCAAATATGAAATGATTTTGGTCAAAGTCATTAAACATAGCATTCCAATGATGATTGCTTTTGTGGTCATCACAGGTCTCACTTTTGCAGGCATGAAATATTGGCCAACGGCATTTATGCCAGAGGAAGACCAAGGCTGGTTCTTAACCACATTCCAATTACCATCCGATGCAACACGTGAAAGAACGCAAAACATTGTTCAAGATTTTGAAGGTAATTTATCCGGAAAATCAGATATTAAGAATAATATTTCAATTCTTGGATGGGGGTTTGGTGGTGCTGGGCAAAACGTAGGCGTGTCATTCACGACACTCAAAGATTTTGATGAGAGAACAACGCCTTCATCTGAATATGCCAACTCATTAAATACCGTAATGGCAAAAAGCGGTGAAGGCAGTGTGATGTCGATCCTTCCACCGCCAATTGATGAATTAGGTACATATTCTGGTTTTAGTTTACGTTTACAAGACAAAGCCAATTTAGGTATGCCAGCACTCATCAAGGCCAAAGAGCAACTCCTTGAAATGGCCGCTAAGAATGAGAAATTCTATATGGTGTGGGCTGAAGGTTTACCAGAGGGTAATAGCGTTAGCTTAAAAATCGATCGGGAAAAATTAAATACTCTCGGTGTTAATTTTGCTGATGTCTCAGATATCATCTCAACTTCTATGGGTTCAATGTATATCAATGACTTTCCAAATCAGGGTCGTATGCAACAAGTCATTGTTCAAGTCGATGCTAAATCACGAATGCAACTTGAAGATATTTTGAATTTAAAAGTGGCAGGTGCAAGTGGGCAATTGGTTTCTTTGTCTGAAGTGGTTAGTCCTCAATGGAGTAAAGCACCTCAACAATATAACCGTTATAACGGTCGACCTTCATTAAGCATTGCAGGTATTCCCAATATTGGAACTTCATCAGGTGATGCAATGCGTGAAATGGAACAATTGGTTGCCAAGCTACCTAAAGGTATTGGCTATGAATGGACAGGAATTTCCCTGCAAGAAAAGCAGTCTGAATCACAAATCGCATTTTTACTGGCTTTATCGATGTTGGTCATTTTTCTTGTACTCGCTGCGCTGTATGAAAGCTGGGCTATTCCTTTGTCGGTCATGTTAGTCGTACCACTGGGTATTTTTGGTGCAGTGGTTGCCATTATGTCGCGAGGCATGATGAATGACGTGTTCTTTAAAATTGGTCTGATTACGATTATTGGTTTATCAGCCAAAAATGCCATCCTGATTGTTGAGTTTGCAAAAATGCTACGAGAAGAAGGCATGAGCTTAATTGAAGCAACTGTTCAAGCATCAAAACTTCGATTACGCCCAATTCTAATGACATCACTCGCCTTTACTTGCGGTGTAGTCCCATTGGTCATTGCATCAGGGGCAAGTTCTGAAACTCAACATGCTTTAGGTACTGGTGTATTTGGTGGCATGATTTCCGCAACCATTCTGGCGATTTTCTTTGTACCAGTCTTCTTCATCTTTGTATTAGGCACTGTGGAAAAACTGTTCTCTTCCAAAAAGAAAACCTCATCCTAATTTGAATTAATCGGAGGAAATATAAAAGTTTCCTCCGATGCCATTTATTCCTAAACACTTTTATTATTTGGAAAATACCATGTTTAAATCGACTACTTTAAATCGAGGACTACTGGTCTCCACACTTTCAATGGCACTCACTGCCTGTGTGAGTATGCAAGCTCCTCTACCCACAATCAAATCAGATATACCACAGAACTACGACAATACAACCAATGGAACCTCAATTGCAGCGCAAGGCTATAAAGAATTCTTTTCAGACTCACAGTTACTACAAGTCATTGAAATTAGTTTAAATAACAACCGTGATTTACGTACAGCGACTTTGAATATTCAGCGTGCACAGCAACAATATCAAATCACTAAAAATGACCAACTCCCTACGATTGGTGCATCAGGTAGCGCTGTACGACAGGTCAGTCCTTCTGTAAACCCCAATAATCCGTATTCTACCTTTCAAGTGGGATTAGGTGTCACTGCCTACGAATTAGATTTTTGGGGTCGTGTGCAAAGTCTAAAAGACGCTGCTTTGAATAATTACTTTGCCACTCAAAGTGCAAAGGATGCGACACAAATCAGCTTAGTCAGCCAAGTTACACAAGCATGGTTGAATTATGCTTTTGCAAATGCAAATTTAACCCTTGCTGAACAAACATTAAAAGCACAGCTGGACTCTTACAACCTGAACAAGAAACGTTTTGATGTGGGTATTGATAGTGAAATCCCCCTCCGTCAGGCACAAATTTCGGTTGAAACAGCACGCAATGATGTTGCGAATTATAAAACTCAAGCAGCTCAAGCACAGAATTTGTTAAATCTATTGGCGGGACAATCCATTCCTCAAAACCTACTACCCAATCATGCAATTAAAAACATCACCTCTGAGACGGCTTTTGCAACAGGTTTACCGAGTGATTTACTTAATCATCGTCCAGACCTAAAAGCTAGTGAGTACCAACTGCGTGCTGCTGGCGCGAATATTGGTGCAGCCAAAGCAAGGCTCTTCCCCACGATTAGTCTGACAGGATCTGCTGGTTATGCATCGACTGAACTAAATGACTTATTTAAATCAGGTGGTTTCGCTTGGTCGGTTGGACCGAGTATTGATGTTCCAATTTTTGATTGGGGAACTCGTAAAGCCAATATACAAATTTCTGAAATAGATCAAAAAATTGCACTTGCTGACTATGAGAAAGCCATTCAATCTGCTTTTCGTGAAGTCAATGATGCGCTTGCAGCCCATGCACATATTGATGATCGTTTAAGTGCACAGCAACGCTTAGTCTCAGCCACGGATACGACTTATAAACTATCTAGCGCCCGGTTTAGAGCCGGTATTGATAACTATTTAACGGTCTTGGATGCACAACGTTCTGCTTATGCAGCCCAACAAGGGCTACTGATCCTTGAGCAAACTAAACTGAATAATCAGATTGAACTATATAAAGCGCTAGGAGGTGGATTAAATAAAAAATGAATTAAACACTTTCAAAAATATTTTAAGGGCTAATCAAATACATGATTCGCCCTTGACTTAAATAGTTTCTAAAAACTAATTAATACAAAATATTCTGACCCTATATGTAATTAAGTAATTTTAGAGTTTTTAGCCACACCTTGCTTACGAGGTTTATCTATGAAAATACGAGTATTTATTCTGAACCAATATCTATTAGCATTCACATTATGCAGTATAACTGCTCTCAGCGGGTGCCAACTTGTCAGCCTGAAGCAACAAACCCTTCACACAACACTTGCTAATGAACGTAATAGCATACTTACGCAAAATAAATTGAGTGAAGCAAGCCTCAATGTTATATATATGTCGAATAAAGACGTTAAAACATGTATACAGGCCCCAAAAGAATGTATAGACACATTAAAAAAGATACCCCAATTACAAGATGAACAATTATTATCTACTGCTAGTGAATTATATCTATCAAAAGCAATTGCTCTTTCAGAGTCTTATGAGTGTGAAAGTAATAAACTTATAAAAGCTAAAACAGAAGAAGGGCAAAAACATTTAAAATGTTTAGATGAACAACTTGATGCATTAGATAAAAGTATCCGTTATAGTTATGCTTTTTTGTTTAAAACATCACGTCAACCACAAGATCGTATATTTGATAATCGTCAAATTCAAATCCGAGATTTTTATAATCAAGCACTAACAGAACTAATTAACGCTTATAGTGTAAGAAGCGTATCCAATACTATCCCACCAAAAATAAAAATAGGTAAAAGTACATATTCAATTGATACTCAATCATATCAAAAACTACAAGATATGGAGCTTGAAAAATTCACATCAAGCTATAATATGAACTTTTCAGGTTTAAGAACCATTAATCGTCGTGATGGTTTTGGATCTGATTTTGTTGCAGTACTTTCCAGTAAAACTGATCCTTCTAAAATTGAAAATAAGTATATTTTAGATCCATTAACATATAATTATCCAAATGGGGTTAATCCAAATATTCATAAAGCTAGATATCTATCATCGACTTTAATTGCCCAACCAAAAAATAAAATAGAAACATTGGATGAGGTATTAAATAGTCCAGATTTTGAAATAAAAATTTACGACCCTTACAACATAGCAAAAGTCAATATTGCGGGAAAGGATTATTCACTTGCTGCAAACTTCTCAGCTCCATATGGTTTATGGTTATCTGAAAATAATTTAAGCCTAACCGCTTATCTTTCTCTTATTGATTATAAACAAAAAGTGACCATGCCCCAACTATATATGCTTGAACCTTACAATCCAAACAAAAAAGTCATTGTATTAATACATGGCCTTGCTAGTAGCCCACAAGCATGGATTACCCTTACAAATGACATAATAGGAGACACAACTCTTCGTGAAAATTATCAAGTTTGGCAAGTATTTTATTCAACGAATATGCCAATCTTAGAAAGTCGTTTTCAAGTGTATGCATTATTAAAACAAACCTTTGCCACCCTTAATCCTCAAGATTCAGCCGCAAAAAATGCTGTACTTATTGGTCATAGCATGGGAGGAATCATCAGTCGTCTTTTAATGAGTAATGCTGATATTTCACAAGAGGCATTACCAATGATGAATAGTCACGAACTTGCTCGGATGAAAGAACATCCCGCAGTTGGCGAACGGTTAAAAATGACTCCAATTCCAAACTTTGACCGTGTTATTTTTCTTGCTACTCCACATCATGGAACAAGGTACGCAGATCGTTGGTTCACATTAACTGCTCGCAAGATTATTCGTTTACCTTCTAAATTCTTAACAACATTAACAGATACATTAAATAGTGATGATACTAACCTTAGAGATTTCGTTAAAATTCTTAATGATAATACTCTTCAAAATGGTCCAAGCGACCTCAGTACCAAATCAGAGTTTATGCAACTTACTACAAATATACCTCTTAAAGAAGGCTTAGCTTTTCATTCTATTATAGGCAATATCACAAAGAGTGATGATCCCAGTGTGATTACCGATGGTGTTGTTCCCTATACAAGCGCCCACTTAGAAGGAGCTATTTCAGAAAAAATATTTAGAGGCGGTCATTCTATTCAGGAAGAGCCTGAAACCGTTTTAGAGCTTCGTCATCTCTTACGTCAGCATTTAGTTGATCATGGCTTATATAAACCGAAAAACTGAAACTAATAAGTTTCCAAATATGAAATATACCCTGAACAGGCTAAAGTGTTATCATCCTAGCCTGTTATTTTAATCTACGATCACTCGCGCCTATCTAGCATCAAGGTATAAGCTGGCGTTTAAAAAGCTTAAAAGCACAGTGCCAGCGTTAAATGCCTAGGGTCTGTTGACATTTCAAGTATAGAATTTACCCGATAAAGGTAGCCAAATAAATATACAAGCTAATGCAACTGCCCCCTCATAGCTACACTTTAGCTTATCATATCGTGTTGCTATTCCTCTGAACTGCTTTAACCTACAAAATGCATTCTCAACTAAGTGTCTGATTTATATAAATACCAATCCATATGATCATTATTTGACTGAGTATTTGATTTTCTTGGAATATTCGCTTTAGTTTTTTTCACAGATATTTGTTCTCTTAATGATTCAGAGTCATATCCTTTGTCTGCACAACATACTTCCGTTTCACTCAAATCAAGTTTTTCAATCATTTTGGGAGCAATCTTGACATCATGTATCGTTCCATCGGAGATAATAATTTCGATTGGATTGCCATCCGCATCAACAGCTAAGTGTATTTTAGAACTATTTCCACCAATGCTTTTAGAAATATCCTGATCTTTTATTCCAGCAGAATGTTGGTGTGCCCGAACATGACTAGCATCAATAAAAACCCATTCCATATCAGCATTTGAAGAAATTAATTTAAATATTTTCATTAACTTATCATTTTTACACCAACGATTATATTTTTTAAAGATTGAGTTATACGAACCAAATTCTTTAGGCAAATCACGCCATGGGCAGCCTGTTCTTATTCTATAAAGTATTGCTTCGACAAAATTTCTCAAATTAGATTTGAAATAGATATCAAAATTTCGGAAAATAGAAAGTAACTTAGACCAGTGTTGATCATTCAGCATTGTACGAGGCATAGCGAGAAGTAAATTTGGTTTGGCGATTAAATTTTACTTTCTCGCTATTTTTTTGAACAGAAAATGTCAACAGGCCCTAACTAGAACTCAAAAAGATGGCAACTATTAATTATTGCCATCTTTTATTTATTTTCTTTAACATATAAATTATAAACCCTAAATATAGGATTCCTTATGACTTTAAGTTATCAGCTTAATGAACTAAATTGCTTTTTTTGATATAGATCTATGTAATCAGGTTATTTTAATATGTGAGCCTTATTTTATTTCATTAAATAGAAATAATTGATATTACTTTTATTCAACGTATACGGTGATTTTAATTGATTAAAATATTTTCATTGCTGAATCACTACCGTTGTTATATTCAGCTTCATTTATATTTTAAGAAAAAGTTATAAACGCCACTTAATAGCTATTATGGAATCTCAGATGTAGAGCACACGGCTCAAAACTTGGAGATTTTAAAATGTCACATTTCACAGTTGCAGTAGTTACCACCCCTGATGGTGATGTTGTAGATGCCCTAGAACCATTTTACGAATTTGAATGCTCAGGCATTAAAAACAAATATTGCATTTCAGAATCATCATTGGACGAAATTAAAGACCAATACGAATCGACAGAAATCACTTTGATGAAAAACTCAAAGCCTATCTTAGATGATGGTGAAGAACGCTATGCGTTTCTTGACGACCCTCGTTTCGTGCGTGATGCAACAGACTTAGAGCTTGATGCCATCAAAAACAACAAAGGTGATATTTTTGCTGACTTCCCGAACGGCGGTGAGCATTTATCAGTGGTACAGGTCAAAAACGATGATGGTACGTACTCAAGTCGCATTCGTGATTTAGGCATGTTCATTCAATGGCATCAAAAAGATGTGCCATGTACTGAAGTGTTTGAGCTTCAACAGTTCATTAATTGGTATAACGAAGAAGTTACGCCAACTGTTTTGACAGGTGAAAAACCTGATGAAAGTTGGACAGAATGGATAGAGCTTGATGCTGATGGCAAAGTGGTCGATTACTTCACCACCACCAACCCGAATCCGAAATACGATTGGTATGAAATCGGAGGACGTTGGAAAAACATGCTGTTGCGTCTTGATGGACGTAATGTGAATAGTTGCCCGATTGGTGAGCTTGATTTTGAATCCGAAATCAACCGTTTAAAAACCGAAGCCAACCGTGTTTATGACTACTTTGAAAAATGTATCGGTGATGCTTCACGTACTTGGCGTCCATTAAGTGAATTGTGGGCTGATGAATCAATCGAAACAGTCAATGAAAAGCGTGACATTTATCATAACCAAGATTCAATCAAAACAATTAGAGCCAATGACACTGATAAGTTTTATGGCTTGAGTGGCTATGATTTTGATGAATTTTTGGTGAGCCGTGAAGAATTCGTAGCTAAAAAATCAGCAAACCCATTCGGTACATACTGTTTCTTAGATGCGACCAGTGGTGATGAAATAGGCGACTGGACAGGTTCAGAGTGTTGCATGTTTGGACAGGATATTCGCAAGGAAGAAGATTGGGAAAACAAAAACCAAGCCTTGCTCAAGAGCTTTCCAAGCGACTATATAATCACGATTGTTGATTGCCATATCTAAAACCCAAACAGGGATAAGCGTAAAACCTTATCCCTTTTCTTTTGGGCATTTTTTAAAGCGCATTCGATGTTTTTTAATTGATTAAAAAGGTTTTGAATTTTTAAATTTTAAGAAAAATTAAACAGCTATTGCGCTTTGTATAATGAATATAGATTTAATCACTATCCTTAAAGGTTTTAATATGTGGAATACATTAGTTTTAATTCGTAAAACCGCAACGTCAAAAGAAATAAAAGACAAAGCTGATATGTATTTAAGCCAGTTAAATACTGCAACCATTTCAGCATCTCTTAAAGCTGAAATACTCTCTTTTATCGAATCTGTTTTAAACGATTAATCAACTTAGGCTCAACGCCTACAACTTGGAGAAACCCCATGAATTACTACAACACATTCACCATTCCATGCAATTTTAAAGTACAGCACATTGAAGATGGTCAATTTGTCGTGTTTTTTGCTGATGGCACTCAGTTAAGTTACCAGATTGAAAACACCAGCAAGGTTAAATGGATTGAACCTGAAGCATTCAGCTTAGAGCAAGTACTCCTAAGCTCAAAAGAGCCAATCAATGCCGATGATATTGACATCATTAAGTATGCTTCATACCGCTTAATTGCTGACACGCCATTGATTGATGATGATGGTAGCAATCCTGAGCCTGATTGCCTTTACTGCAAAAAATCTAGTGACACTCTTAACAGCCTCATACTTCAAGTCACTGAAGCACATACCCTCCCATGTTGGCTACTGACATCAAACGGCGTTCATATCCTAGATATTAATGAATTGACTGAAGTTTAATAACAATAACTAGTGAAGCATGTCTATTGCTTCACTTTTTGGCAGTTGAAAACCGCATTCGATGTTTTTTTAGTTGATTAAAAAAAGGTTTAGAAATTTGGTTGTGGCCAGCGCTAGATCTGGCGCACCAGGATCAATGCTTATTTTTATGGTTCCTTAATTGCTTCCATCATTTTAATAGCATCCTCATTACCATTTTTAGCTGCTATCTGTTAAAAGTCGCAGCAAGGATCAGTAAAACAATAATAAATAATTTCAAAAAAGTTTTTTGGTTTAGGTTCTATCTTAAAATTAACAATTAGAAGCACAACGCTTAAAACTTGGAGTTGAAATGGCTACTATTAATGAATTATTGAGCAAAAACCTTGATCGCAAATATGGTCCAATTGAAGCTCATGAAGTTATAGAACTTGTTCGTGTAACTCGTGCGCCAGAATCAGTAAATAACCCTTCAATGCCATCAGTTAGAATTTCTACTGCAGATCTGCACCATATGGTTGAACAAGCTAAAAAGTTCAATTTGTGGGAGGAATGGTCCACCAAGGTTTTAGCAACGCGATGGTGAGAAATCAAATACAGTGACTCACTTGGTTTTTGCTGAAGACTACTCAGGATCTAAATTGGTTCGTGAGAAAAACCAGTACTTGTGCTCAGCTGGAGGCTTATTCCCTGCAGATGAAGCAAAGAAAGAATTCAAAATGAAAGTAGGTGATGTTACCGTGGACACGGTACCGCACCTTGTTACATGTAAAGTGTGCCTATCACGTATTTTTACGCAACTAGCATTAACTCAATCTAATTAATCAAATTTATAAGGTGTTCATCATGAATAACAAAACAATTGCCAAAAAAATGATTAACCAAGTTAAATCGGTTATCACTGACCCACAAGCAAAAAGCTTGTTGGCTGCTTATCACGTAGAGGCGTCATTTACCCACTTCTACGAAACACACAGCCACATTTACCTGGTTGGTAAAGACATTACTGCAGTCATGGCCAAACATTTTCCATACTTCACGTTTAAGACTCGTGATAACAAGAAAACCCGTCACGGTATTGGCGATGGATCGATGTCTGATTGCTTAAACAAGCTGCGCCGTGTGTATCGCTTAGAAATAAAAAAACCGATTAGCGAGAAGTTTATCGCTGAAGTTGGTGCACCGACTTTCACAAAAAGCCAATCTGTAAGTCCTGTTGCTTATTTGATTGATGAAGTTGTGCAGCAAGAAACAGCGCCGATCGCACGGTCTGACGTTCAAAACAGTTTTCATGATCTTTTCAATTAATTTGAGGCTTACTCAAAAGTGTGAGAGAGACAAAATGACAAAACGCTGTTCTGGTGATGTGAAGTCACCCTGGTTCTTCATCGAGGACCAAATCCCAAACAAAGATGGCACGGCGTTTATTGTGTGGGATGAATTCTTAGACCATGAAATTAAACCTATCCGCTGGAGCGATAAGATCCGTGACTATGCTTCAGGTGATGTCGAATGGAGTGGAAGCTTCTTATTTTGGCGATATGATGATGGTACACCAGCTGAATCACCAAGAAGCTATCAGCAATCTTAATTTCTTATTTTGGAGGTAAAAGTACTTATATTTCCGAGGGTGTAGCCAATTGGTTTTGAGATCTAATCAATCTCATTAAAGCAAAGGTTTAATTCCTTGAATGTCAGTTCGAGTCTGACCATCCCCGTCATTGCCAACAAATTCCCTCAAATGAATCAATTGAAGACAATCATACCAGCCTCACTAAAATAGTTACGGCTTTGACGTTCTGACTTAGGTTCCCAATCTCTATTTTTCAGATTACATGATCCAGCAGCAATTTTAGCCTTGCCAAACTTACTTTGAATGCTTTGAAACGCCGTCATTAACGCTTGCTCTTTTTCAAGCTGCTCTACGTCAGTTAGTAGGCCGATCGTGCGATGTTCTTCTTTTATCAATTCACACAACATCACGCCACATTTCTTAAACTCTATCCCCTCTTTGTACAATTTATCAATCAGTGATGTGGCAGCTTTAACAAGTTGCATCAAATTGTTTGTAGGTTGGGTAAACGTGTATGTTAACGACTTGCTGTAATACGGTTTTGACTGGTCAAATGGGTTGGATTGCAAGAAAACAATCAGAGATCCGCAAAGCTGGTGTTCATCAACAAGCCGATTGAATGCATTATGGGTATATTTGCTGACGGCTTCTTGAAGAATTGAGAGCTCAGTAATTTTCTGGCCGAAAGATTTGCTCGAGACAATCTGTTGTTTCGCCTTAGGTGAACTTTCAAATTCAAAGCATGACTGGCCAAGCAATTCTAAAATCGTACTTTGCATATTCACATTGAAGAGTTCACGCATTCGATTCGGGTTGGATGTTGCAAGATCCAGCACAGTTAAAATCCCCATGTCATTAAGCTTTTTAGCGTACTTTCGCCCTACACCCCATATTTCATCAACTGGCATGCTTTGATAGTAGCTTTCGACATCTACCAGGCTCATTGTCACTAAATTACAGATTCCATTTAATTCTGGATTCTTTTTGGCAAGGTTGTTGGCCATTTTACTTTCAGTCAGTGTTCTACCAACACCCACGCACGTTGTTAAGCCAATAAGCTTATATACTTGATGCCGAATCTCCCGTGCCATTTCAATAGCATCAAAGTTTTTAGTAAATTGAGTAAATTCTATAAAGCCTTCATCAATGCTGTAAATGCTGTAACAGCTTGGATCTACAAAACCAGATAATATTCCATGAAAACGGCGTGACATTTCGCCATACAGCGCAAAATTGCTCGATAGCACATGAACGTTATGTTTATTGATGATGTCTTGGACCTTAAAGAGTGGCGCACCCATCGGGATTTTTAAGAGTTTAGCTTCAGCGCTTCTCGCGATGATTGTTCCGTCATTAGAGCTTAAGACAACGCATGGTTTACCCTTTAACTTAGGGTTCCAAAATGCTTCCATCGAACAATATGCCGAATTTATATCAACATGAATAAATACCCGGTTTGTCATTTTCGTGCGTCTTTAATGATGTAAGTCACTACGCCCCACACAATCAATTCCTGTTCAGGTTTTAGAAAAATATGTGAGTGCTCTTGGTTTTCTGCTTTAAGCCAAACTGGAGGGATAGATTTTGCATCTGGACCAAAAATTTCATTAATTTCACCAGCTGACATTTGCTTGGTGATCATCAACCGCTTAACGGTAAAGTCTGTTTCTAGCTGAGCAACAATAATATCTAGATGCTTGGCATTGAAGCTTCTATCGATTATGAGCTTATCGTTAATATCTATACCAGCATTTAGCATGGAACGAGAGCCTACTTTACCAATAAACGTAGAGTACTCATTGGTGATCAGCATTTCGTTGAGATCGACCGACTTTTCAATAAAATCTTGTGCTGGTGAAGGAAATCCAGCTGATAATAATTCAGCTGCAATAGGAATTTGTAAAAGCGAGTTAGATCTGACGTGCTCGAGGTCAAGAATATCGCTTATCTTTTTATTTGCACCGCTAAATGCGATAACTTTCGTTTCAGGTTTTCCTGACGTTGAACTGCAAGTAGACATGAAAAAAACCTTACTATGATTTGAGACCCATTGTATTGAGAGCTGTATGTTTGTTCAAATATTTCTTAAAAGTTACCAATACACAATGGGTTATCCTTGGAGTTAGAATAAAGATCGTCTATCTTATGAATAATAAAATTTACACGTAATATGTCAGAGATGATGCCAATTATTCATTACTTAACAGTACAGGTTTGCAAACGGGTATTCATAGAGACTAACTACGGCGTAATGCGTTCTAATGATCCATTAGTTATAGATCCTGATCTATCAATGCAGCCATTATGTTTACTTGGCATCTCCGTCAATGATTTTCCATTAAATTACACGGAATATTATGAAAAAAATGACAGTAGTTGTTCCCTGTCAAAATTCCTGAAGACTTTTTGGAGCCGTTACTACAAGACTAATGGCCCAAATATTCCATTAGTTTTTGGAATACCAGATATCCTGGTTATCGATCATCGTGTGAAGGATATTATTAATCAATCATTTTATAGTTGGTTAGACTCGAATAATATTCAATATGAGTTTTCTGATAGTAAGAATAAAAAAGCTATTGCTAATTTTCGTCAGCATCAACACTATCCTTATATTGAATGTTACTCTGAGATAGACGTCCTAGATACATATAAAACTAAAAATGAAGAATATGCCTTACCTTTATCCGTTCTAAACACGATGACTAACTATTTAGATAGTGTTTTTCTCTTATCAAAGCATCGTAAAACTTTAATAGCGTATACCAGCAGACCTATTAAGCATCCAACATTTACAGAGTGCTGTCCTAACGATCTCCGACTATTTGACATTACACCTTTAGAAAGTAAAGCCGATAGAACTTTACAGGATGCATATTGGGTTAGCTCCGATTTAGAAAATGGCAATTATGGATACTTGCGGAATAGACAAGTGAAAGAAGACATAGATTGCACCAGAGAAGATAAAAAAGCTTTTTTGGCCCTAATAAAATCATTGCCAGTTACTCAATGGATGGATATTTTTACAAGCAATCAGATTGAATTATTGAATCAATTAAAAAAACAACGATACAAAGACACAATTGATATCGATCAGATTAATTACGCAGATATGTGTTTTAAATTAGGGTTAAGTAGGGATTCTCAATACACAGTTTTAGCACTGGAGACATCTAAATTAAAACGTTCTGAAATGATTGAACTTTGGGATCAATATTCTCATGGAGGTGATGTTAAGTACTCTTGTGAAATTATGCTTCCTGACTGGTACTCTTCGCGAAATGATAAAATTTACAGATATTTTTATTTATCTATGTGGAACAGCAGCATTATTTTCATAAGTGAATCAGGATCTCCAGCAACAAAATGTTTTGATCAAGATGAATGCATTAATTACATGTCAAAAAATCAATTCAAAATACATAATTTAAGTAATATCGTTGATATACGTCACTTTGATGAATTGCTATTAAACAACAGGCAATATTTATTGAACATCGTTAAAGAAATGGATGCTTTTGAACTTTTAAAGGACCTAAATACCGTATAAAACAGAGTGTGGAAACACACTCTGTTTTATAGAAAATGATTTCTATTGGATATAATTGGACAAGTAATTATAAATACTCGGATCTTCAATATCCGATGGGAATCCACGATCACAGACAAGGATAAACTTATTCCCCTGCTTTATAATTAATGGCTCTGTTCCATCTACTTCGTCTAAGTCTAAATGCAAATTTTCACAAACATATTCGTACATTGCTTCTTTAGAGATAAAATCTTTCAAGCCAAAACAACTTAGGATTGTACAATCCATCTCCACTGATTGATCAACAGAAAAACTGCTGGTATGAACGGCGTTATACACAGGAATTAGTATCTTCCGGGCGCATTGAATCCCCTATAAAACAAATTCTTCTTTTTTAACGCTGTGCCATACAGCCCGGTTGAACATTTTAAGCATAGGTTTTATTAATTATTAACTGTAAAATATTATAGTTTAAACATCAATATTAACTACTTTTAATAGTTAGGAACTCCAGTTTTATCAGGATAATTTTTAGATCATGAAAAATATTAAGTTAGTACTAAGCTCAGCTATTCTTCTACCTCTTGTTGGTTGTTCCATTCTGCCTCAACCGGATGAAATTACGCCAAATCAAATGCTGAAATATCAGACCCCTGAGAACATAATTAATTCCAAAAACCTAAATGGGAAAGCTGGGACCGGTAAAGACTATATGCTTACTGGATATAAAGAAGCTCTTTTACCCCATTCATACATGAATAATTTATGTAAAAGCCAGAATGGATCGTTGAGACAAATTCAACGTTCTTCATATGCCTATTTAGATAAACGTAATAACCCATCTCCTAAGACTATCGGGTCAGAACTCGCACCTCACATTGGTATTTTTGAATGTAATGTAAGTTCACCCTGGTATGTAAGTATTGAACCATTATCAAGCCGATACGGTGGTACTAACAAAAATCTAGACATCATTTCGCTAAAAACAAAGGTTATTGATCGATCTTCACTTAAAGGTCATATTGATTATTACAACGTTCATAGACAAGAAGAACTTGAACAAGACAAGAGAAAATATAATGAGCGATTACGTCAAGAAAATGAGCGTCAACGCCAGGAACAAGCTCAAATTAATGCAAAAAATAGATTTATAGCTGCAAATGCCCCTACAACAAAAGACATAGGTAAAACTATCTGCAATGAAACAGTATTGTCTGCTTTTACCGGTATATACGTATTTGGGCAACCTAATTTTAAGCAGACCAATGGTACGGTTATCGCAAGTGTAGAAGGCTTTTCTAACGATCAGAAAAATATCAAAATCAATATCAAAGGCTTTTTAAATACCCAAAATGGAATCTCAGCTGGAAGTGATGTGTTGTACAACCAGATCCCACTTGAAGCTGGTAGAACGGTTTGGGACAGTAAAGCAAATTGGTTTAAGTGTAATTATTAATTTTATTATCTAGCTTAAAAAGAGGTCATTAGGGACCTCTTTTTTTAACTCATAATTTATAGAATGCAAAAGCTTTAGGATCATGATTAATAGCAATATCAATCGGTCTCCCAAATGCACGTTCTAAACCGGTTGATGTTCCACCACCCCCGGCAAAATTATCAACAATAAGTTCGTGTGGTAATAAATTAAACATAATATAAACTCCAAGTTTTTGGCTTTTTGCCACTAAATTCGTGTACGCGAATACTGTATGAATACTTAGGCAAGCATTAGTTCATTTGGCTATTTGCAAAATGAGGTTGAAGTTACTTAGGCATACTTTTTAACCAACCATAAAGGTATGGGTCTTTTTTCAATAGATTAGCAATCATTTCAACGCGTTTTGATTTATCTAATTTTAATAGAATACTTCTGAGATCAGCATTTATAGATTTTTCTGGCGCACCTCGGTCACGTGCTTTGCTATACCAATCATGTCCAAGAGTATATTCATGGTTTTCCATATATATAGCTCCCAATAAAGTACATGGTCTGTAGTCCTGAGAATTATTTTCATGAGCTTTTACGCCACATTCTATTGCTGTATCGACTTTTCTAATATCTCTCTTAACTCCCCCCAATGTAGTGAAATAAGCTGACAATAATTTTTTATTTTTGTTTAGTGAGATTTCAGTATTTTCTAAAAACTTTTCAGCCTCTTTACTTGCTTTAGCTTTTCTTAATTGACTAGAGGCATTAATAGCATGCCAATGTAATTTGGTTGTCTTATATTCATTAAGATAAAAATCAGCTTCTACACGATGAAATTTCATCTTAAGTTCATCTGTAAAAAATTGTCGTCCTTCCGAATTTAACCAAATAGCATCTTGTTCAGATAATCTCTGATTATTATCTAATAATTTCAATATATTAATTAACTTCGCTCTATGCTTATCAGCTATATCATAGAAGTAAATATCATATTTTTTTATTAGATTTTTTTCTTTTTGCCTCTCTATATATTTAGGGTCAGATTCTAATTTTTTCCTACGTTCACGTTCAGCTTGTTCTCTAACTTTTCTTTCCTGAGCTAATTTTTCTTGTTGTTTCTTTAACTGAATTAGTTCTAATTCTCTTAGTTTTTCCAAGCGTAATCTTTCTGCTTCTAAGTATTCTTGATGCTCCGATACACCTAACAATAACTTCATATTTTCCATTCCTTCACTACTATTCAATAACTTAAGTGATTTCTATTTTACTTAAATAATATGATATGTTGACCTTAAGAATACTTCATAAACTTTATTATGTTTGCTCTAAAGCCAATTCATTTAGAAAAGAAAGTCTCAAACGAAAACCAAATTATTCTGTTATTTGATATGGATACAACTTGTCCATGTTTGTATCCTATGCTGTACACCATGAAATTTCTCAGATTTCAAAGTGTCTCTACGCAGCATGCTGATTTGATAGCATTAAAATTTTGGTACGATTTTTGGTTTGAAAAGTTTGCTACTTCCTTTTGTGAGTCTTTCTATTCGACGTCCTACAACTTTGAAATCATTCAAAGTGAAATTGATAACTTCATTATCTATTTAGAAAACAACAAAAAAATTGAAAGTAATCTTATAAGATTAAGAAATGCAGAACATGCTAACTACACTACAATTGGCCATAGACTTAGATCTTTCTTAAAGTTTTACAGCTTTTTGATTGATGAATATCTAACTATCCAATCTCAGCCACAACTTTCACTGAAGGAAATCCAAAAAATTAAAGAAAACTTAAATAAATATATGACTATAAAGAAAAAAATTATAAACAACTTTTCAAAGTCTAATAAAACAATTAAAAGTGAAATCAATTATTCGTTCAAAAGTATGAATGATGAGATGATTAAAGGATTGTATTTAATTATCTCACCAAGCAATTCTAATAAATACAATACCTTAAACCCATTTAAGTCAAAAAACGTACAACTCAGAAACTTTCTGATCATACATCTCATGCTTAATTATGGTCTTAGAATTGGTGAGCTTATGCTACTAACAACCAATTCTATTAAAAAATCAATTCAGAATCATAACTTTAGTCTAATTATTACAAATACAGATGATGAGTTCGATGATCGATCAAAAAAACCAAGAATCAAGAATGAATACTCGTATCGGGTAATTAAACTACAGGAGCGAGACTATAGAATTCTTCAAATTTATATAAATGAAATACGAAAAGAAATTCCTGCACAAATCTTATTTACTTCCTTAAAGCCTCCCTACTCTGCTTTAAGTTATGCCAGTGTTAAAAAGATATTTGATCAAGTAGATTTGTCATTAAAAGCGTTGCTACCTGAATGTTTTGATACTTCAGCTTATGACTCAATAGAACGTCTAACTCCACACGTATGTAGACATTCTTGGGCTTATATGATGTTAAGCTTTTCTTTTGAGAAGGGCTTTGTTGCACAAACCTATCTGTAAAGGGTTTTTCAGCGATATAATTTTCAAATGAAGAAGCCTACACACAAAATCTACCGCACAACCAATTGGCCCGCATATAACCGA
>NZ_JBQGUZ010000033.1:0-24178 GCF_052078135.1 Acinetobacter lwoffii | reverse complement strand
GTGCATGAGGGCCACAGTCCCATCCGGGTACTCCAGAAATGAAATATATTGCCCAACAAGCTTATGATTCAGCTCTGTCGGTTCAAGCAGATAAATACATTTGTCATAGGTCAGGGTCAGATTCTTGGTGACCTTACGCGGTTCCTGCCAGGTAAAAATATCATCCAGTTCAAGATGAGATTCGGTTAATGGCCGATGTAAATTCTTTGAGTTTCGCGCACACTTGGCAAACTTCTGATTGAAATGCTCAATAAAGCAGGGCAGCCAGGCATTTGCCTCGGCAATTGAACAGATACCTTCTAGGCGCATTTCCTTGATCAGGCGATCCTGGAGTGTTCTATTGGCACGTTCCACACGGCCTTTGGCCTGGGGTGAGTTGGCGAAGATAATATCAATATTTAACTCATTCAGAATCCGCCCAAATTTATTGGTGAGAATATAGACACTTTAAATGGGTTTTAACAAGGGCCTTTCGTATAATCGCCATTATGTTAAATAGAATCAAAAAACCTCCAATAAAATCGTTATAGTATTATTGTTTATTGAGTAGATAAGAGAATTAAATTAGTGAAATACCCAAATGAAAAAATAGTAAAAGCTCTCTTACTTTCTCCTTTACCACTACTTTTTTTCACAGCAGTCCTGTTTATCGTAATGAATCAGGAATACAGCCTATACTCGATTTTAGTGGTTCTTGTAGGGCACGGTCTTGTCTACTTGGCTTATTGTATTTTGACTGTACCTTTCAGCTTCATATTCTCAATTCTTTTAAATCGTTATAACAGTCTTAATTTATTAACTATCTGTATTGCCTCTATAATTATTGCTACTCCATTTTTTATTCTTTTTGGATGGAGTCACACAGGAGAAATTTCGAAAGAGTGGTGGAAGATGTATACAGATACATGGACTATCTTTATGGCTCTATTTCCTGGCTTATGTTATTGGCTATTTCTGATTAACCTAAAAGATAAGAAATCAAAGAATATTGAATAAACCATTGCATAGAGATTCTTAAATTTCCCTAAAATTAACATAATACACGTTATACGAAATTCTCTATTTTATTTTATATAAATCATATTTTTATAGTCAAATAAAAAGCCTAACTTAGCTGAATCGGGCTTTTTTAATAATTTACCAAGTTTCACGCCTGTTATTTGAGCAAAGTTCCACGATTTTGTTCAATTTTCATAAACATTATCCTATTTTTCATAATTCATTATTACATCTAATAGAACCGAAATTGGTACATAAAAAATAGGTGAGTTGGTAATCATAAAGAAAGAAAAATAACATTCTATATGTCGCAAATGACAAATAATGAATCGTCTAACAGAATTCAACCTTTAAAATTACAATCCTATTTTTTTGGCAGAGTTGCTTTAAAAAGCTTGAATACTTCTACTTAATTTAATTTTTATTGAAGTAGGTCACATAAATATTAAAAAATATTTTCTTTATAAATCAAATATATTTGAGCATATTTATAAAACGCTGCACAATGAAATTAAAATATTTGGCATAAATCTAAGATTGAGATTTGTGCAGTTGTGCATTTCCGGGGGAAAAGATGTTCACGGCAGAATTGTTGGACGAAGCAAAAAAATTCATGCATCACATGCTGACCAAGGTGGTGGAATATGGCGGTTCAGATTTATTTATTACGGCTGATTTTCCACCGAGTATTAAACATCAAGGCTTAATGAAACCTTTTGGACAGCAGGAACTCACAGCTGAAAAAACCAAGCTGTTTGCCTACAGTCTGATGAATGATAAACAGCGTAAAGAATTTGAAACTGAACTTGAGTGCAATTTTGCCATCACCGTGCCAGGTGTTTCCCGTTTTCGGGTCAATGTGTTTGTACAACAACTTAATGTCGGTATGGTAATTCGTACCATTACTGCAGAAATTCCAAATTTCCAGAAGCTGAAATTACCGGAATCTCTGAAACATGTGATTATGGAAAAACGTGGACTGGTATTGGTAGTCGGAGGAACAGGTTCCGGTAAATCAACTTCACTCGCAGCCATGATTGACTATCGAAATGAAAATTCAGCCGGGCATATCATTACCGTAGAAGATCCGGTTGAATATGTGCACAAGCATAAAAAATCCATGATTACTCATCGTGAAGTCGGAGTGGACTGCCATTCCTGGCATAATGCGCTGAAAAATACCTTGCGTCAGGCACCAGATGTGATTCTGATCGGCGAAATTCGCGATACTGAAACCATGGAACACGCGATTGCTTTTGCTGAAACTGGACATCTGTGTCTGGGAACGCTGCACTCGAACAATGCCAACCAGACTTTGGACCGGATTATCAATTTCTTCCCGGAAGAACGCCGGAACCAGCTATTAATGGATTTGTCATCCAATATGAAGGCAATCATTTCACAGCGTCTGATTCGTACTCAAGATGGTAAAGGCCGTCGTGCAGCGATTGAAATCATGTTAAATACGCCACTGATGTCTGACCTGATTTTGAAAGGTGAATTCCACGAATTGAAAGCGATTATGGCGAAATCGCGTGAACTGGGCATGCAGACCTTTGACCAGGCCTTATTTGACCTGTATAACCAGGGTGAAATTTCTTATGAAGAAGCCTTGCGCAATGCCGATTCGACCAATGAACTGCGCTTACAAATCAAGCTGAAAAGTAACCGACAGGACACTACCGTAGCCACAGAGGCAACCCAATTCACCATGATGCAAGAGCCAAAAGCGGAAGAGAAACAAGCAGAGAATACTTCGGTGTCAGAATAAATATTTGCTCAAAAAATCACAGGCAGAATTTTCTGCCTGTTTTTATTTATCTTATTTATTATTCAATCCATAAAACTAGACGGTTTTACGTTGCACCACCAGCTTAAAATAAATAATACTGCTTAAGGTTAAAATACCGCATAGCATAAAAGCAAACTGATAACTGTAAGCTGCAATGATGGCACCAATCAGCAGTGAACCGATGGCAATCCCCAGATCATAAAAAGTATAAAAAGTTGAGGTTGCATAGCCAATTCGATGCTTGGGCGCTCGTTGAATCGCCAAGGTTTGAATACACGGTTGCACACTGCCAAAGCCCACGCCAACCATGACTGCAGCCAGCATGAATCCCCATAAGGTCTGAATCTGGCTAAGTAAAAATAAACCCAAACTAAAAGCCACCAAGGCCGGATAAATCACATACTGCGGACCTTTACGATCATAAATTTTTCCGGTGATCGGCCGTAAGCTCATCATGGAAATCGCAAAAACCACAAAGAATAAACCTGCATAGGCCATTAAATCCTTGCTGGCTGCGAAGGGTGCGATAAAAGACATGATGCTCGCATAAGAAAAAGAAATCAGCATGGCCAATACTGCGACAGGCAGCACTTTCTTTTCCACAAAATCTGTCAGCTCAAGCGAGGTTTTCTTATTGGTATTTTTGATGATTTTTTCAGGTTCTTTGACCGGAATCAAAAAACAGAAGGCAAATCCGATAAAAACCAAGACGATCAATAGCATGCTGACCTGAAAATAAGACCAGTGTTCAATCAGGCTCAAGCCTATAAATGGACCTAAAACAATCCCCAGATTAACCGACATGACAAAATAGCCCATGCCTTCGCCTTTACGTTGCTCCGGAATAAACTGGTTCACCACAGGCACACAAACTGTAGTCAAGATACTGAACCAGATGCCGTGTAAGAAACGGATGATAAACAGAATCGTGAGCTGATCTGCCAACAGATAAGTAAGTGAAAATAAGCTAAAGAACACTTCAGAAATAATCAGGGTTTTACGCACCCCGAATTTTTCGACAATTAAATCGCTAAAAGGTCGCACTGCAATGGCAGACACCATAAACAAGGTCATGGCCAGACCTGCCTGAGTCAGGTTGCCGCCTAATTCTTTTAAGATGTATATTGGCAAAATTGTGGTTTGCGCAAAATAGAAAATAAATAGAAATAGGTTGTTGGCCAGACAAAGGATAAATGACTTGGTCCATAGTGGCGCTGCAATGGCATTCATGATTTTCCTAAAATGATATGCTGTGAGACGCTGGGCTCAGCATGGGAAATTATTGTTATAAATAAGCGCGACCTATTCAGGAGCGAAGCAGATATGAGCAAGACTTTAGGGAAAATAAGTGAAAAATACAATGATATTTCATGATAAATACATGAAATTTAATTTGAACTGGAAAATGCAACGACGGATCTACAATAAAAAATCAGCCCGGAGGCTGATTTTTTTTCAAGTTAAAATGGCTTATAGGCCAGCTTCATATTCTGTATTGGAAAGCAGCTTTTCGACATCTGCTATATTGTCTGGCTTGATTTTATAGATCCAGCCTTTGCCGTATGGGTCATCATTAATAAAATCAGGATCATCTTCAAGATCAGGATTGATTTCAACCACTACGCCAGACACCGGTGCATGAATATCGGAAGCTGTTTTAACTGATTCAACCACGCCAGCTTGTTCGCCCGCAGTGATATGTGAATCAAGATCTGGTGCTTCTACATAAACCAAATCACCTAACGCATCCTGTGCATGGTCGGAAATACCGGTCACAACAAGATCACCCTCAATGCGCACCCATTCATGTGTACTTGCGTACTTTAATTCTGCAGGATGATTCATTGATAACTCCTTAAAAATCTTAAGATCATTTTTGACATGTTTTATACATTCTTTTTAAGCAAAACAAAAGGCTTATACTTCCTTATAAATAAGGATCTTTGCGCCAGTTGCTCGGGCTGCGACCACTCCAGCGTTTAAATGCCCTGCTAAAATTGGCGACATCACTATAACCCAGTTCATCGGCAATCTGTTCCAGAGTGAAATCTGTCCGGGATAATAACGAGGTGGCATGCCGGTAACGCACTTCATCGACCAGGGTAGAAAAGGAGGTGCCTTCGGCGGCGAGTTGACGTTTTAAGGTGCGGTCAGACATGTGCAAGCGATCCGCCACACTTTCAATACTGAGATAGTGTTGCTCAGCATGGGTCAATATATCCCGGACGCGCATCGCAATCCGATGCCGTTCACCCAAGGCAGAAAGTTCCGTTTCACACTGGTTAATCGCAATCTGGCTGGCAATCGGATCGGCATGCACCAGCTTGTTCATCAGGTAGCTTTTATCAAAGCTCAGAATTAAATGCGGTTGTTCAAAACGGAACTGATGCGTTGGGAACTTCGCCATAAAGCGTTCAAAATCTTCCGGCTTCTTAAAATCGAAGTCGATTTCTCCTGTCGCATCAGTAACACCTGTAATGGCCTTGGCCATACTGATCAGTCCAATCATCAAGGCAATGGAAATTTCGGTGCGCAGAGGTTCAAGCTGAATATCGGTTTGCAGCTGTACCGTGGCTTTGGCACCAAAGGTCGAGAAAAATAGTTGCAGGAAGGGTAAGCGAAGTTGAATAAATCGATTCGCCAAGACCAGCGCATCGGTAATATTATTCGCCGTCATAATCGCATAGCCAATAAAGCCATGAATCGAGATCCGCATCTGTGTGCCGAGATGATAGCCCAAGGTCGGTTCGCCGGTCAGTTTCAGGGCATATTTCACCAGTTCGTTGGCGACAGGGGTTGGAATACGAAAATCAGGATCTGCCAACTGTTCACTAGTCAGGCCAAAAGGTTGGAAAAGCGACTCATTATTATAACCCCAGCGGGAAATGACATCGAGAAGCAGGAGACCGTAAACACCTGGAATTCCTTGGTCTTGGCGTGGAGCAATTGTTTTCATGCGCGATCCGTTGCACTCATTCAAATTTTTTTATTTATAAATAGATATTGGCATGAAGCCGCCAAATTTTTCATTAAAATTGTTGGACAAAATTTTGGCGATTGTGACTCTGCCACTGGCAGATTAGCCTGAATTCAGCATTAAAATCAATTTAAACCGCATAATTTTATTGATGAAATTAAAATTATTTTATTGAACAAGTCGCATCCCAGCATCTGTTTGCTCAGGACAGGACGATTGGTCTAGTTTTATTAAGAATTGAACAGGACTTTATCAGAGCGCTTTCAGAACTAGAGAATTATGTCATTTCATTAAAATGCCAGATAGATGGCAACTTAAGGTTCATCTGTATAGAAGATTTTAAAAAGAAAGGTCTGGGCAAAGTTTTCCTTTTTCCAGACCTGTTTAATATTAAGGACGAGCAAATCATTAGAAGTTTTGAAATCTTCTAGAGATCATATTATTCATGATCTTTTGATGCTTTGACCTGTTGCTGAATCAGCATGCCACCAGTTTGACGCTGCCAAAGTTGGGCATAGATGCCATTTAATGCCACCAGTTCATCATGCGTGCCTTGCTCGGCGATTCGACCTTGATCCAGTACAATCAGACGATCCATCTGGGCAATGGTAGACAGGCGATGCGCAATTGCAATCACGGTTTTACCTTGCATCAAGTCGTCCAGACTGTTTTGAATTGCTGCTTCGACTTCAGAATCCAGCGCACTGGTCGCTTCATCCAGAATCAGAATTGGGGCATCTTTCAGGAACACACGAGCAATGGCAATCCGCTGACGCTGCCCCCCGGAAAGTTTCACGCCACGTTCACCCACATAAGCTTCATAGCCTTTTTTGCCACGCAAATCAGTCAAATTAGGAATAAACTCTTCAGCTTTGGCTTTACGCACAGCTTCAAACATTTCTTCATCAGTCGCATCTGGACGACCATATTTAATGTTTTCCGCGACAGTGCGATGTAGCAGTGAAGTATCTTGAGTCACTAATGCAATATTCTTGCGCAAACTGTCCTGAGTCACATCGTCAATATCCTGACCATCGATTAAGATACGACCCTGATTGATATGATAAAAATGCAGCAACAGTTGAATCAAGGTAGATTTCCCGGCACCTGAACGGCCGACAATACCAATCTTTTCGCCTGGGCGAATGGTCAGATTAAACTGATCAATCACGTTTTTATCATTATAGGCAAAGCTGACATTTTCGAATTTGATTTCACCGTGATTGAGCTGTAGCTCTTTGGCACCCGGTTTATCTTCAATGGCAATTTTTCGACCTAAAGTTTTCATACCATCCTGAATGGTCCCGACATTTTCAAACAGGGCAGAGGTCTGCCACATCATAAATTCGGCAATACTGTTCAGTTTCAGTACCATTGCTGTAGTTGCAGCAATAATGCCCAGCTCGGCCTGACCTTCCATCCACAACCAGATCGCGGTACCCAGTACGCCGCCATATAACACTACACTCAGCAGTAAAATACTGATTTCGTATTGAGCACCCAGACGCATCTGTTTATATACCGTTACCATAAATTCCTGCATTGAGGTCTTGGCATACTGACTTTCACGGCCGGCATGAGCAAACAGCTTCACGGTCTGAATATTGGTATAGGCATCCGTAATACGCCCGGTCATGACGGCACGGGCATCCGCTTGAGCATTGGAAATTTTGCTCAAACGTGGAATGAAATAACACGCTGCACAGATAAACAAGGCTAGCCAGACCATCAATGGAATGATCAGCAAGGGTGAAATTGCACCTAAGACAATATTAATCGTGATGAAATAAATCAGCACATACGCCAGCATGTCACCCAGAATGACCCAGAATTCGCGTACTGCCAGAGCCGTTTGCATGACTTTGGCAGATAATCGTCCGGCAAAATCATTGTGGAAAAAATCCAGGCTCTGTTTCATCAGCAGATTATGAAAGCGCCAGCGTAAACGCATCGGGAAATTGCTATACAAAATCTGATGCTTAATTAGGGATTGGGCGCTAGCGAAAAAAATATTGGCCAGAAGAACAATACTCAGTAAGGTTAAATTGCTAGCATGCTGTTCCAGAAAAGTATCGGGCTGGCTTTTACTGAGCCAGTTCACCAGCTCACCAATTTTTGAATACAGAAAAGCTTCGAAGCTGGCAGCACCGGCAGTACACAGTACCAGAATCAGCAAATAACGGCGGACTCCATAGGCTGCCTGCCAGACAAATGGAAAAAACTTGGTCGGTAAAGGTTGGTTCAGATTTTTGGTGGGATAGGGGTCAACCAGTCTTTCAAGCCATCGAAACATTATCGTACTCTTATCATGCATTTTGCTTTTCGGGAATTATAAAGGATTCTGTTTTTTTAAGCCCGTAATTGGGTGAAATTGCCACAAAATGATTCACTCAATTAAAACTTGGATTATAAAAATTAAACTAAAGCCAGATTTATGCCAGTCAGGTTTTAAATAGATGAGGAAATAAAAAAGCCTGAAATGCAGCAGCACCTCAGGCTTGAGATTGGATGACTTGTGTTTAAGTAATAATAGAAGACGGTTGAGTAAATGCTTCCTTTAAATCAAGACCTGAAGGCGCTTGATACACTTTTAAACCAAATTCCGGAATAATCGCCAGCAGATGATCCATGATATCAGACTGGATATTTTCATACTCCACCCAGGCGGTGGTATTGGTAAAGGCATAAATCTCTAGCGGTAAACCCTCACTGGTTGGCTGCAATTGGCGCACCATCAGGGAATGATTTTTACTAATGCCCGAATGCTGTTGCAGATAAAACTCTACATAAGCACGAAAGGTTCCTAAATTGGTAAGACGGCGCTGGTTATATTGCGAATGATGGCTCAGTTGCAGGTTAAATTGTTCCAGTTCCTCTGATTTGGTATTCAGATATTGATCCAGCAAAATAAAATTTTTCAGCTTATTCTGTTCTTCAGCCGACATAAAATGTACGCTGCTTTGATCAATATGAATCGAGCGCTTGATCCGGCGCGCACCGGCTTCCTGCATACCACGCCAGTTTTTAAAGGTATCCGTCACCAGTTTATTGGTCGGAATCGTGGTCACTGTTTTATCAAAGTTCTGTACCGTAATGGTATGTAATGACATATCAATGACATCGCCATCCGCGTTCAGCGAGGGCATTTCGATCCAGTCGCCAATACGCACCATGTCATAGGATGAAATCTGAACCGACGCCACCAGCGACAAAATGGTATTTTGAAAGACCAGCATCAACACCGCGGCCATGGCACCGAAGCCAGCCAGCAAGGTAAAGACATCCTTTTTCAGGAAAGTGCCGAGAATCATCAGGCCACAGACAATAAAGATAATCAGCTTGACCAGCTGCAAATAACCTTTAATCGGTTTGTTACGTGACTTGGGATTACGCTGATAGACCAGGTTAAAAATATTCAGTAATTCACCAAGAGCTAAGGCAATCGTCAGGAAAATAAAAGCCTGTGCCCCCATTTGCACAAAGGACTCAACCTTGTCAGATAAATGCGGTACCGTGGTAATCCCGTTCATGATCACGACTGCGGGAACAATATTGGCAATCCGGCGAATCACGCTATGCTCAGCAAAAATCTGATTATTGGCAAAAGGCATTCTGGAAATCAGTTGACGTATTCCGCGTACCACAATCTGTTTGGCAAATAGATTGGCAAGAATCGCCAGTAAAATCACAATACTCAGTGAAGATAGCATTTCCAGCCATGGGTACTGATCTGCCCATTCTTGAATATTCCGAATAAAATTAAACTGTTCCAAACGATCTTTCTCTTTAATCAAAAAATTAGGTCAAGTTTATAGTTTTGGATCAGATTTTTTAATATTGGATAACTTTTTAAAACATATCTATTGGTGCAAATCATTCAATAAAAGTCCATACAAATAAAAAAACCGGCGAATTCGCCGGTTTCTAATCTTCGATATTTCAGTAATGATATCGCGATGCTTACCACATCAAATCATCAGGAATGACATAGGCTGCATATGGATCTTCTTCATCGGTGGTTTCTTCATTTTTCTCTGAATTATTCACAATGATAAAGCCCTGCATTTTCGCATTGATACGATCTGCCAGCGCTTTTGGCAAGAAAGCATAGCTGTCATTTTCACGTGCAATGACCAAACTGCCTGCGACCAGTGCATTATAGATCTGCTGGTTTAAATAGACCTTTTTGATTTTGCTGTCATCAATGAACTGATAGACCGCATCGCCGTCAGTATCACGGATTTTGTGCTGATTAATCATTTGCATGATTGCGGCTTTGAGTTCTTTTTCCTGCAAAGCTGCTTTTTTCTCTTGCTCAATCGCCTGATCTTTAGCCATTTTTTGCTGTTTGTCTTGTTCAATCTTGGCCTTGATTTCAGCCTCGGTACCGTCACCGGTGCGTTTTTCATGCACAGCCTGTTTAGACAGTTTTTTGGCTTTTTTATTATCGACCAATCCTGCCTTTAACAATTGTGCCTGCAATGCATTTTTAACCATGAGAATGTCCAGATATTAGTCGTGTTGATGTCGATAACGTAAATAAATCACCCAATACGTGAGACTGAGAACCAGACTCAGCACTGCCGGGATCAGGAATGCATTTAATTTTAAATAAGGATATAGCCAGCTGGCAAGAATGCCGCCGCTTAAAAAACCGAGCAAAATAAGCAGATGCAAAACCACGCGTCGTGATTCTACCTCCAAACCGCGCAAACGGTAGCCCATCGCCAAGCCAAGGTCGGTCAGTACGCCAGATAAATGCGTGGTGCGAATAATGGCGCCTTTATAATGGCTGACCATGGCATTTTGCACACCCATGGCGACACAGGCCCATAACAAGGCATAGCGCGGGAAATAGGGCAATAATAACCAGCAGATCAAAATAAAAATAGCCACCAAGCTTAAAGGGTAACCATAAAGCTGCCCCAGGCGAAAGTGACTATTTCCAAGAATGAGCCCGCTATAGGATGAACCAATGACATAGCAGAGTGTGACCAGAAAGAGATACAACATCTGTTCTGGTTGCCAGTTCAGCAGGGCCATGGCCAGCATACTGACATTACCGGTCATATGTGAAACAGACTGGTGCAGTACCGTCACCAGACCCAGGACGTTAATCATGCCGGCATTGACCGCAAGAAAAAACGCCCCTAATTGTATCCAGGTAGGTAAACGCTGTAATGGCATAACAACATCATTGGCTAAACATATTGATTAATCAATATAAAATCAATTTGATGCGCGGTCTACTGCTGTAGTAAATAAAACATCGGTCGATGAGTTTAGCGCAGTTTCAGTAGAGTCCTGCAATACGCTGATGACCATACCAATCGCAACGACTTGCATGGCGATATCCGAAGAAATACCAAACAGGCCACATGCAACTGGAATCAGTAACAATGAACCGCCTGCAACCCCTGAAGCGCCACATGCCGAAACGGTTGCCACCACAGAAAGAATGAGCATAGTGCTGAAATCGACGCTAATCCCCAAAGTATTTACAGCCGCCAATGACAATACAGTAATGGTCACAGAAGCACCTGCCATGTTGATCGTAGCACCCAAAGGAATTGCGATACTTGAAGTTGATTCCTTGACGCCCAGACGTTTTGCCAAGTCCAGATTGACTGGAATATTGGCTGCCGAACTACGGGTAAAGAAAGCGGTAATGCCACTTTCGCGCAAGCAAGTGAATACCAGTGGATACGGGTTGTTGCGTGTCATTAAGGCAACCAGAAGCGGATTAATTACCAGTGCAACGAAAACCATCGTTCCGAGCAACACAGCAAGTAAATGTACGTAACTGGTCAGCGTATCCAGACCAGATTCAGCAAAAGTCACTGCGACCAGACCAAAAATACCCAAAGGTGCAAAGCTGATCACTAAACGAATCACATAATTCACTGCAAAGGCTGCATCATTCAAAAGCGTTTTGGTGCTATCCGATGCATGACGGAAAGCGATGCCTAATGCCACTGACCAAGCCAGGATGCCAATAAAGTTTGCTTCAGCAATCGCAACAACCGGGTTGGCAACAAAGCTGAGCAGCAAATTCTTCAGGATTTCTACCAGACTGCCAGGCGGCTGCAAGTCAGCTTGTGCAGCAATATCCAGGAACAGCGTACTTGGAAATAAGATACTTGAAACCACAGCGCTCAGCGCAGCAAGGAACATACCAACCGCATACATCAGCATAATCGGTTTGATGGCAGCGTTGGATTGGCCCACCTTAAAATTCGCGATAGAAGCTAACACTAAAATGAAAACCAGAATCGGTGCAACAGACTTCAAGGCTTTAATAAACAGGTCGCCCAATAGGCTTAATGAGGGAGTAGCTTCGGGAAATACCACAGCCACACCCACACCTAAAATAATGGCGATGATGATTCGAGAGACTAAGCTCATGCGCATAAGGGCAGAAAACATAAGGTTGCCTTGTGAAAATTACGAGGGCTAAATTTGGGAAAAAGTTGCGCTATTTTATACTTAATTTAAACAAGGCTTAAAATATATTTTTATATAAAAACCAAGATATTGATATTGTTGATTTATTCTAAAACTAATTGCTCTAAAACAGCGCTTATATTGAAGAAAAACTTCCTAAAATGATGAATAAATCAGCGCTTTTAAAATTATATTCATGAAATAAATATCAAAGTTAAATAGATAAATTCAAATTATATTTGAAAATTCAGAAAAAACTGCACTTATGACCAGCTGGAATCTCCGACCATAAGTTCCAGTATCTGCTGTTTTAAATCGTATAATCTTTATGCTGCTCGAAGATCTCTGGCGCCAGGTCCTGAATCGCCTGAAAATGGGTCAGATAAATGCGCCCGCTCAAATGCGTCATCAATTTAGAAGCTTGCAGCTTGTCCATGACCGGACCTTTGACTTCGGCAAAATGCAGGCGAATATCCAGTTTGGCCAGTTCCGTATTTAAATCTTCCAGCATTTCCAAGGCACTCAGATCAATCGCACTGATGCTGGAACAGTTGATAATCACATGTTGTAGCTGGTCATTCAGGCTGATCTCATTGATTAGATAACCTTTAAAGCTATTGGCATTCAGAAACGTCAGATTCTCATCAATCCGCAGTGACAGCACCCGATCGGAGGTACTGACCTGATGACGCTGAATATTGCGAAAATGCTGGGTTCCTTCCACCAGACCGACAACCGCAATATGCGGCCGGCTGATTCGCCATAGCATCAGCACAAAGGTCGAAACGATCCCAATAATCAAACCAGTGGAAATATCAATCAGGACCACGCCGAGAAAAGTAATCCACATGGCAAGGCCATCTGCCTTGGAATAGCGCCAGGCATCAAAAAATGGCTGAAAATTAACCAGCTTCCAGATGGAAACAATAATCGTCGCGGCCAGAATGGTCAGCGGCAGATCTTCAAAAAATCCGGTAAAGAACAGGCTCACGAAAATAATCAGAATTGAGGATAAAACACCGGCCATAGGTGATTTAGCACCGGCATCGGCATTCACCACCGTCCGCGACAGGCTGCCCGTCACGGGAAAAGCTGAACTCACGCCCGCACTGATATTGGCCAGACCGAGTGCGATCAGCTCCTGATTACTGTTTAAATGACTGCGTTGCTGTAAGGCTGTCGCTTGAGCAATCGACAAGGATTCCACAAAACTGATCATGGCGATCATGCTGGCACCCGGTAACAAGGTCATCACCAATTCCCAGTTCCAGTGTGGAAAAGACAAGGGTGGAAAACCGGAAGGAATTGCACCGACCGTCTTAATACCCTGAAGCTTTAAATCCAGAAAGACAATCGCTGCAATGCCGAGACATACCAGAATCAGCGGCACTGCACGTACCAGAAAATCTGTAGAGCCGATCCGGCTTTGTACAGCCTGAGATTTTAATAACTTGGGCAAATAGATTAGCAGACCGATAGAGAGCAGGCCGAAAATCAGGCTCGGCACGTGCAGCAACGGGAAATATTGCAGCAAACTGCTGACAAACTCCGGAAGATTATTGGCTTTTAAAGGAAGATCGACCAAAAACTTTAACTGCCCAAACGCAATCAATAAGGCAGAGGCAATAATAAAGCTTTGAATCACGGGATGACTGATCAACTGGATCAGAAAACCAAAACGGAATAATCCCAAAAGCAGGGAAATAATCCCGACCATCAGTGCCAATAAGGTCGCAGCTTCGATATAGACCGGTGAGCCGACTTCAAAAAGTGGATTGAGCGTAGCAAAAGTCATCATGGAAATGATGGCTACCGGGCCAATCGATAAAGTCGAACTCCCACCGAGCAGGGCATAAATGATCATCGGCAGGATGCTCGCATATAAACCCATGATCGGCGGCAATCCTGCCAGCATGGCATAGGCCATCCCTTGAGGCACCAGCATTGCCACCACAATCAGGGCGGCTAGCACATCGGACTTAAATTTGACCGGCGTATAGTGGCTTAACCATGCCCAGGCAGGCAGTTTATGCAGAAGTTTAGACTTGGAATTTGGCATAAAAAGGTCTAAATCACAAATATAGATATATTATGCACAAATTCTGCTAAGAAGTCTTAGCTGATCTAGCTTCTTGATGATTCATGTTTAAAATGAATCATCTGGGTCAGTCACGTATCATTCGAAAACTTATGATCGTGATCTTAATGATTTAAAACGACATCAATAAGAGTTTAAAGAAATTCATCTTGATGACTGAAAAAAGAAAGATTCTTTATTTAGCTGGATTGCCGCAATACAATCGATAAAGGGTATTTAAGACCACAATCAAATTTTGATCTTTAATTGAATAATAAATCTGTTTGCCATCGCGTCGGGTATCTACCACATCGCTTTTACGCAGCATCATGAGCTGTTGGGAAAGAGTCGGCTGTTTAATCTCAGTTATTTCCTCAATTTCTGAAACATTCAGTTCCGCTTGAGACAGATGACATAAAATGAGAAGACGGTCGGTATTGGCCAGAGATTTTAAAATGCCGACGACCTGTTCTGCTGAATCGCGCATAGTCGTGATTTCAAAATCGGTTTTCATTCAATATGTCCATTATAAAGTTACAGCCCGCTAATTATACGGGTCTTAGCCCGTAATACCTTGCTAAAAACAGTTAAGTTTTATGGTTTTTAATGAATTGAATTATCAATTAAAATTATATTTTAAATATTGATAGATAAGATAAATTTATTGCATAGTGCAGAAAGTATTTTAGTTCACATTCGTGCAATGAAGTGCAAGTTTCATCAAACATCTACAAAGCAAAAAAATGCTTGTATGATGTTTAAGCGACTTAAACCAATAACATCAGGGATATCATCATGAGTACAGATTCAGCTTTTCCAACACCGAATAATTTAGGTATAGCGGTTTATAGTAATAATGCAGACGCGATTGGAAATACACCGCTTGTTCGTATTAATCGTGTGATTTCCGCTCCGGCCACGGTACTTGCGAAAATTGAAAGCCGTAATCCGGCATTTTCAGTCAAGTGTCGTATTGGTGCAGCGTTGATTAATGATGCTGAAAAATCTGGCAAACTCAAATCCGGTATGCATATTGTCGAGCCAACCAGCGGCAATACCGGTATTGCATTGGCTTTTGTTGCGGCAGCCAAAGGTTATGACATTACTTTGACCATGCCTTCAAGCATGAGTATTGAACGCCGTAAGGTGGTGAAAGCATTGGGTGCCAATCTGGTACTGACTGATCCGGCCAAAGGCATGAAAGGCGCGATTGAAGAAGCACAACGTCTAGTCAATGAAAATCCTGAACTGTACTATCTACCACAACAGTTTGAAAATCCTGCTAACCCTAAAATTCATGAAGAAACCACGGGTCCAGAAATCTGGGAAGCGACTGCGGGAAATGTCGATATTCTGGTCGCAGGTGTTGGAACAGGTGGAACCATTACCGGTATTTCACGCTACTTTGAAAAGGTAAAAAATAAGCCTTTATATTCAGTGGCGGTGGAACCTGCTGAGTCTGCAATTATTGGTCAGGCCAAACGCGGTGAAGACATTACACCTGGACCACACAAAATTCAGGGGATTGGTGCCAACTTCATTCCGGGCAATCTGGACCTAGACCTCGTTGATGAAGTAATCGCCATTAATAGCGCAGATGCAGTCGAATGGGCACGTAAAACAGCAGCTCAGGAAGGTATCCTGGTCGGCATTTCAAGTGGCGCGGCTATGGCAGCAGCGGCACAATTGGCGGCTCGCCCTGAAAATGCCGGTAAAAATATTGTGGTGATTTTGCCAGACGGTGGTGAACGTTACCTGTCTTCGATCTTGTTTGAAGATATTTCTGCCGAATAACATTGATGCATTTTATATTTTAAATACTGCCATACAAGCCTGAAGTCATCTTCGGGCTTTTTATTGGGTGATTTTAAATCGCAGCAGGACGCTGCATTATTTTTAAAATAGTCAGATGAAGGACTTGACCTTACCATGATGGGAATGTTTAAGCTATAACATCAACAATGAGTTGAGGTGTGGAGATGGGCATGGCAGAACAAGACAGCAACCGGTTATATGAACAGCAGGTGCAGATTGGCGGTATGACCTGCGCCTCCTGTGTAGCTCGGGTGGAAAAAGCCTTGAAAAAAATTGAAGGTGTGGTCGAGGCATCTGTCAACCTGTCGACTGAAAAAGCTTTTATTAAAAGCCAGCAGCCGATTGCTGCCGTTGCGCTGGTTCAAGCAATTGAAAAATCCGGTTTCGATGTACCGACGCAACAGTTTGATTTGAACATTGAAGGCATGACCTGTGCATCCTGTGTGGCTCGCGTAGAAAAAGCCCTAAAAAAAGTGGAAGGCGTGCTGGATGCACAAGTGAATCTGGCTACTGAAAAGGCGCATGTGAGTGCGATCAATTCTGTGCCATTGTCCAAACTAACTCAGGCAGTGCAAAAAGCTGGTTTTGATATTCAGAGCGACCGGATTGAACTGGCTATTGAAGGTATGACTTGCGCTTCATGTGTGGCACGGGTTGAAAAAGCTTTATTGAAAGTAGAAAGTGTCAGCGAAGCACAGGTCAATCTGGCCACCGAAACTGCCTGGGTGAAAGCCTCACATTCCCAGATTCCGGCCTTGATTGCTGCCGTGGAGAAAGCAGGTTATCAAGCCACAGTAAAATCCGGTACGGATATGTCGGCAGATAGTCATGGTGCTTTTCAAGAAAAGAAAGCCAATGAAACGGCACAACTGAAACGAGACTTATGGCTTGCAGTCATTCTGACAGCGCCTGTATTTATTCTAGAAATGGGCTCGCATCTGATTCCGGCTTTTCATCATTTTATTGCGCATACGCTGGGAACCCAGAACAGCTGGTATCTGCAGTTCGTGCTGACCACTTTGGTACTGATTATTCCGGGACGGCGTTTTTATCAGCATGGGATTCCTGCATTATTACGTCTGGCACCGGATATGAACTCGCTGGTGGCCGTTGGAACCATTGCCGCCTATGGCTTTTCCTGTATTGCGACCTTTTTTCCGCAGTTGTTACCGCAGTCCACCGTGCATGTGTATTTTGAAGCGGCCGCCGTCATTGTCGCGCTGATTTTAGTGGGGCGCTATCTGGAAGCCAAAGCCAAAGGGAAAACCTCAGAAGCGATTCAGTATCTGATCGGCTTGCAACCGAAAACAGCCCGAGTACAACAAAATGATCACTGGGTTGATCTGGCAATTGCCGATGTACAACAAGGCATGCTGATTGAAATCCGTCCGGGTGAAAAAGTCGCCGTCGATGGTGAAGTGGTTGCTGGGCAAAGTTATATTGATGAAGCGATGATTAGCGGTGAACCTTTGCCTGTGGCCAAACAGGCTGGCGATCAGGTTGTCGGCGGTACGGTAAACCAGAATGGAACCCTACAAATCAAAGCTACTGCGGTCGGCCAAGATTCGGTACTGGCGCAGATTATTCAGATGGTAGAACAGGCGCAAGGCTCAAAACTGCCAATTCAGGCGGTGGTCGATAAAGTGACTTTATGGTTTGTGCCGGCTGTTATGGCACTGGCGGCCTTGACCTTTATGGTCTGGTTCCTGTTTGGGCCTGAGCCGAATCTGACCTACGCCTTGGTAAATGCGGTCGCCGTACTGATTATTGCCTGTCCATGTGCGATGGGGCTGGCGACTCCTACTTCAATTATGGTCGGAACTGGCCGTGCAGCAGAACTGGGCGTGTTGTTCCGTAAGGGCGAAGCATTGCAGTTATTGCAGCAAACCAAAGTCGTCGCGCTGGATAAAACTGGAACCTTGACTGAAGGAAAACCATTGCTGACCGACTTTGAAGTCACCGCTGATTTTAATCAGCAGACCGTATTACAGCTGGTGGCTTCGGTAGAGGCCAAGTCAGAACATCCGATTGCCCACGCCATTGTTCAGGCTGCTCGCGAGCAAGAGCTGGAACTGATGGACGTGACGGATTTTGATTCGATCACTGGTGCAGGGGTAAAAGCACAGGTTGCTGGTCAGCAGCTGCATATCGGTGCAGAACGTCTGATGCAGGACTTGGGCTTAAATGTCGATCTGTTTAGAGCCACTGCACAAAAGCTCGGTGATCAGGGTCGTAGTCCTTTATATGTAGCGATTAATCAGAAACTGGCTGCGATTATTGCAGTAGCCGATCCGATTAAACCAACTACTTATAGCGCGATTCAGGCCTTGCATGACCAAGGTCTTAAAGTGGCGATGATTACCGGGGATCACCAGCATACCGCACAGGCGATCGCCAAACAGTTGAAAATCGATCAGGTGATTGCCGAAGTCTTGCCGCATGAAAAAGTCAATGCAGTACGACAACTCCAGCAGCAATACGGCGTGCTCACTTTTGTCGGGGATGGAATCAATGATGCACCGGCATTGGCCCAGGCCGATGTCGGTATGGCGATTGGAACCGGTACCGATGTCGCGATTGAAGCAGCCGATGTGGTGTTGATGTCAGGCAATTTACAGCATGTGGCTACAGGCATTGGTTTAAGTCAGGCGACCATGCGCAATATTAAACAGAACCTGTTTTGGGCCTTTGTCTACAATATTGCCTTAATTCCGATTGCCGCGGGTGTGCTTTATCCATTTTGGGGTATATTGTTATCGCCAATGTTTGCCGCAGGTGCGATGGCGTTGTCCTCCGTGTTTGTCGTCAGCAATGCCTTGAGATTAAAAGCCTATCAACCGGTGCAGTTTAAGGAGTCAGTATGATGAATATTGGTCAGGCGGCAAAACGTTCTGGCATCTCTGCGAAAATGATTCGTTATTATGAAGACATTGGTTTGTTGCCGGCTCCGAAACGCAGTGATACAGGTTATCGGGTTTATAGTGATGCGGATATTAAAATCTTAAGTTTTATCCAGCATGCACGTGAACTGGGATTTTCTTCAGAGCAGATGAAAGAATTACTCGGCCTGTGGCTGAACAGCTCACGCCAAAGTAGTGAGGTCAAACAGTTGGCACAAAAACATATCCAGTTTTTACAACAGAAAATTGCCGATATGCAGCATATGCTATTAATTTTACAGCAATCGGTTGAGCAGTGTGCCGGCAATGAACAGTCCGATTGCCAGATTTTAAAACAGATTGAACAGGGTATCATTCCTGGGCAGCACTGACCTGATCTTCAATTAAATTTAGGTTAAATATAGTCTGCTGAATCCTATAAAAAACCGATCCTATGGAGCTAAACATGAAATTCCGTATTGAAAACATGACCTGTGGTGGCTGCGCGCGCAGTGTCACGGCTACGATTAAAGATCTGGATGAAAATGCTACTGTGAATATTGATGTGGCGACTAAGCTGGTTGAAGTTGAATCGACAGTCAGTGAGTCTGAGATTGTTGCAGCTTTAACCGAAGATGGTTTCCCGCCTGTGGCAGCCTGATCGTTGTCGTGTTAGATCACTCTTAATGATCATATGAAATCATACAGCCAAATAAAAAATGCCTGATCGAATCAGGCATTTTTTATTTTAGTGATTATACCGATGAGATTTTATCTGGCGTCATCAGCGCCTGATTAATATACAGCTTAATCAGACGTTCACGTGACCCAATCGCTTTTTGGTAATTGGTCGAATTTAATAACAGCGAAGCGCCATAGGTGACTGTCCAGATATAAGACAAATAATCGCGAATCGACATGGCACTTTCTAAAGCCACCAGATAATCATGGGTGATGTCTTTAATCCGGATAATCCGTTCTTCACGAATACGATAAAGCTCCTGAAATAATTCTTTCAGATTTTTCTCGTTATTGGTTAAACGCTCTTCAATGACATGCAACAGGATGGTTCGGTTTGAATTGAGCATGTGATAGAGCATATATTGTGAAACATAATTTTTAATATCGTTATTATGCTTTTTTGATATTTCTAGAATTCTTTTTTCATTCAGAATAATCAGTTCTAAATATAACTGGTTCTTGCTTTTAAAATGTTTGTAGATGGTTCCTTTTGCGATGTCCAGTTCACTGGCCAGCTCACTCAGGGTAATGTCCTGATTATTATCCAGTAGCAGGCTTTCCGCCATGCTCAGGATCTTCTCTTTACGAAGAAGGAAGTTCTGCTGTCTTACAGTCGTCATCTTCTTGGTCCATACTTTTCGAAAAAGAACCTTTCAAGAATATGCAATTTTGCACGCGATGGCTATAAAACTAAGGTCGTGATATTTATCTCATTTTGTATATTTATGCAGCAACTGCTGACAAATAAAAATAGCAATGCTAAGCGGACAGAAATATTGTCAAGAAAACTGAACCCTAGAGATCAACTTTGCTAAATAAAATTCCATTTTCAGCATAATTATTTTATTGTTTCAGCGCACGAAGCTAAATCCTTCGACTGTTTTAAGCCCATATTTATCCGGGTTTAGTACGGAAAGTAGATCAATATTAAGCTGGCATATTCAGTCACTTATACTGAACATGAAGACGTGGTTTTTAAGGCAACTTTATGAATCTAGATATAGATTTAATACTGCAAGAATTGGATATCACGATTTTAAAATCGCCCGCTTGGATTCTAATGAAAATTAGAAAATATTTGGCAACAGGATTGAGTATCACCCTTTAAGGAATTTAAAAATGCCGATTTATAATGCGCCGCTAAAAGACATGGAATTTATTTTAAATGATGTATTCCAAGCTGAACAATTTTGGCAAGGTAATGAAAATCTTGCACATTTAGATATGGCGACGGCAAATGCAATTCTGGAAGAGATGGCCAAATTTTCTAAAAATGTCATTCTTGACCTGAATCGTCCTGCTGATGAAGAAGGTGGTGCTCAGTTTAACAATGGTGTGGTGACGACACCCAAAGGTTTTAAAGAAGCTTTCAGACAGTTTGCCGAAGGTGGCTGGGTCGGTCTGGGTGCTCCTGAAGAATGGGGCGGGCAAAACATGCCGAAGATGCTCACGGTTTTGGCCGATGAAATGATCTGGAGCACCAATCCATCTTTCATGCTTTACCCGCTATTAACGGTGGGTGCAGGTATGGCGATCAATGACCATGCCTCACAGGAACAGAAAGAAACCTATTTACCAAAATTCTATACGGGTGAATGGTCGGGCACTATGTGTCTGACCGAACCACATTCCGGTACAGATCTTGGCATTATCAAGACCAAAGCTGAACCGAATGAGGATGGTTCCTTCAACATTACTGGCACCAAAATTTTTATTACCAGCGGTGAGCATGACCTGAGTGACAATATCATTCATCTGGTGCTGGCAAAAACTCCAAATGCACCAGCAGGCTCACGTGGTATTTCATTATTTATTGTGCCGAAATTCCTGGTCAATGCCGATGGTTCGCTCGGTGAACGTAATGCAGTCGCTGCCGGTTCGATCGAACATAAAATGGGAATTAAAGGCTCGGCGACCTGCGTCATGAACTTTGACGGTGCCAAGGGCTATATGGTCGGTAATGAAAATGAAGGTCTGGCCGGCATGTTCGTGATGATGAACTACGAACGTTTATCTATGGGGATTCAGGGCATCGGTGCAGCAGAATTTTCCTACCAGAATGCGGCACAATATGCGACGGACCGTTTACAGGGCCGTGCATCAACTGGTGCAAAATCTCCAGAAAAACCAGCCGATTCAATTCTAGTCCATGGCGATGTACGCCGTATGCTGCTCAATGTACGTGCTAACAATGAAGCTTCACGTGCGTTTGCGGTGTATGTAGGTCAACAACTGGATATTACCAAATACTCAACCGACCCTGAAGCGGTGCGTAAAGCGACTGACCGTGTGGCGCTGTTAACGCCAATCGCCAAAGCTTATTTGACCGACAAGGCACTGGATTCTGCACTGGAAGCGCAAATGTGCTTCGGTGGTCATGGCTATATCCGTGAATGGGGCATGGAACAGTGTATTCGTGACCTGCGTATTTCACAGATTTATGAAGGCACCAATGGCGTGCAGGCGATTGACCTGATTGGGCGTAAAACCACCAAATGTAATGGGACTTATATCGCGGAATATATTGCTGAAATCCGTGAATTTGCCCAAAATTTAGATGATTCATTGACGATTAAAACGGCGACATTAGAAGCCTGCCAACAACTTGAAGATATCACCAAATTCATCGTCGAGCAGTCTAAGCTGAACCCTGATTTTGCCAACGCGATTGCTGTCGATTATTTACATGCGGTTGGGCTGCTCAGCTTTGTCTATATGTATGCGCGGATTAGCAAAGCTGCTGCAGCCAAAGACGATAACTACTTCCAGAACAAACTGGTACTGGCCAACTACTATATGGCCAAAGTACTTCCGGATTTGAGTGCACGAATCCAGCGTATTCAGGCCGGTGCGGAACTGGTGATGCAGTTGCCTGAAGACTATTTTACCGCACAGGCTTAACCAGCAATGATTGCGAAGGACTAGCCCTACAGCGCTTTGGCTATGTAGGGTGGATAACAATGATGAAAAAGGATGAAACTAAAATGATCGTAATTGTAGATGCAGTACGTACCGCGATGGGCGGTTTTCAAGGTTCACTTTCAAGCTGTACCGCACCGGATTTGGGTGCTGTGGCAATTAAAGAAGTGGTGGCACGTGCAGGTCTGTCGGCCAATGATATTGATGAAGTGATCATGGGCTGCGTACTGCCAGCCGGTTTAAAACAGGGTCCGGCACGTCAGGCCATGCGTCAGGCAGGTTTACCGGATTCAACTGGTGCGACCACGATTAATAAAATTTGTGGATCAGGCATGAAGGCGGTGATGCAGGCAGCAGATGCGATCAAGGCCGGCTCAGCAGAAATTGTGGTAGCTGGTGGTATGGAATCGATGTCAAACGCACCCTATTTAATGGACAAGGCACGTGCCGGATTCCGTATGGGACATGGCAAAGTGACGGATCATATGTTCCAGGAAGGTCTGGAAGATGCTGAAACAGGTCTGTCGATGGGAATTCTTGCTCAGGAAATGGCAGATAAAAAGGGCTATACGCGTGAGCAGCAGGATGACTATGCGATTGGCTCATTAAATAAAGCTATGACCGCCGTTCAGCAAGGCTTCTTTAAAGATGAAATCGTGCCGGTCACTGTCAGCAGCCGTAAGGGCGATGTGGTAGTGGAGCAAGACGAACAGCCTTTAAATGCCAAAGCAGACAAAATTCCAACTCTGCGTCCAGCGTTCAAAAAAGACGGAACCATTACTGCGGCAAATGCCAGCTCCATTTCTGATGGTGCGTCAGCACTGGTAATCACCTCAAGCGAAATTGCTGCACAGCGTAACTTAAAACCATTGGCTAATATTCTGGCCTATGCCAGCCATTCGCAGCATCCGTCAGAATTTACTATTGCACCTGTTGGTGCGATTGAAAAAGTCTTGAAAAAAACTGGTTGGGATGCTCAGGATGTTGACCTTTGGGAAATCAATGAAGCTTTTGCTATGGTAACCATGTTAGCCATTGATGGATTTAAACTTGATCCAGCAAAAGTAAACATTAATGGCGGTGCTTGTGCACTTGGTCATCCATTGGGTTCTTCTGGTTCCCGTATTATTGTGACCTTGATTCATGCCTTAAAACGTACTGGCGGTAAGAAAGGTATTGCATCCTTATGTATCGGTGGTGGGGAAGCGACTGCGATTGCTGTGGAACTGGTTTAAGCCCATCCTAAATCGTATATTCAGTTAGCGAACTAAATACTGATTCATTCAAAAGTTGCTGCTCTTGGTTCGCCAGGAGCAGGGATTCTTTAAATCATATTAATTTTTAAAATACACAATAAAATCCATATTTTCAGACTTTGCTGATCCCATTCCATCTATATTTTTACTATAAAAATTACTTTTTAAATTAGGGTCTGTTGACATTTACTGTTCATAATTAACCCTATAAAGGTAGCCATAAAAATATACAGGCTAAAGCAACAGAACTTTGATAATTTCTTTTGAGCTTGTCATATC
>NZ_JBQGUZ010000032.1:0-24420 GCF_052078135.1 Acinetobacter lwoffii | reverse complement strand
ATATGCATTCAAGGTGCTATATGTATAGTAATGTTTTCCTCGAAGAGCGCACTTATGCAAACTTCGTTTGCAAGTCCGATTGGGGTCTCCCCAATACCCCGACAACCGTATCCACGGTTGTATTTCACTACCTGAAAATTTAAAAGCGAAAAATAGGCATGGCGATTTACCACTTTTCAGTCAAAACCGTAGCACGATCAGCAGGGCGTTCCGCTACTGCTGCGATTGCCTATCGGGCAGGTGAAAAGATCTATTGTGAACGTGAGGGCCGAGAACATGATTACAGCCGAAAAACAGGTGTGGAATATAAAGAAATTTATTTACCCGAAGGCGCACCAGAACATTTAAAAAACCGGGAAAGACTCTGGAACGAAGTTGAACAACGGGAAACCCGAAAAAACTCGACAGTTGCCCGAGAATTTGAAATCGCTTTTCCAAGTGAATTAAATCAGGAACAACGCCTGGCCATGCTCGAAGAGCTATGCGCCAGTATCGTGGACAGACATCAGGTGGCCGTCGATGCCTGTATCCATGCACCGCATACCGGATCCGGCAGCGATGAACGCAATTATCACGCCCATATCCTGATGAGCACACGCAAGCTCACTCCCGAAGGTTTTACCGAGAAAACCCGGGAACTGGATCAGAAACACAGTGGAGAAATCGAACACTGGCGCGAACACTTTGCCGATATCTGCAATATGCACCTGGATCTGGCCGGATACACCGCCCGAGTCGACCACCGCAGCTACAAAGACCAGGAGAATGGCCTGGAAGCGACCCTGCACGAAGGACCGAAAGTCACCGAACTACGCCGAAAAGGGATTGAGACCGAAATCAGCCGCAGCAATGATGAAATCAAACAGAGAAATCAGGCTCAGCTGCAATACGGCAAAAATATGGATCTGCTGATTGCTGAAAATGAGATCAAACTCAGCACACTGAAAACAGAACAGCAGATCCAAATCAAAAATAGCGCTAAAACGCCACCAATTGACGAAAAAGCCCTGTTTGAGGAAAAACAGAGGGAAACCCTTGGCAAAGTGCTAAAACGCGAAATCAGCGCAAAAGACGCGAATCTAGACCTGGATTTCATGCAGCGTAATCTCAAACAAGCCGAAATAACCCTGACCAAGCACCACAAACATCAAAATGAGTTCAATCAGCAGCTTGCCCAGGAGATCGTGAAAAGCGGACTCAAGCAAAGTCATGACAAATTGCAAAGCCTGGTCGATCAACACAACGAATTAACCCAGAACAAACCCTTACTGTTTGGAAAAAAAGCCTGGGAAGCCCAACGTGATGCGATTTACCAGGAGCACAAAAAGCTGAAAGGTCAGCATGAACACCAGAAAAAACATGGTGTGAAGGATTTATTGGAAAATGAAAAGTTTAAAGAACATGCCTGGAAGCAGTACCAACAACAACATCCAGCCAAAGCCAAGCAATACCAGACTCTATACCCATCCTATCAAGTCATTAAAAAATGTGTGGATGAGATCAAAGCAGAACAACAGATGAAACTCAGACAGGAACAACAGCTCAAAGCACAGCAACATGCGCCTAAAATGAAATCTCGTGGCATGAGTCGCTAAACAGAGCGAGTGTCTACGAGCGAACTGAAAAAATTTGCCCATCCCTTTCCCTGATTACAAGCTCCCTATCCATTAATCACCTACCCTACAGAGCATCCCGCATGGGTGCGAACTTTCCAAGTTTGATTCTTAAATCGAGCGTAGCGAGAAAAAAAGCTCATGAGCGAAGCGAATTCCGAGTTGCTTTTGCTTTTTCTAAAAGTCACGAAAATATTAACCAAAAATTGCCCCAACGAATCGAGCGAAAGCGAGATTCAATAGAGTTTGAGCGAAGCGAAAACCAAGGGCAATTTTTTACTCCCTGGGCTTTTAATTATTTTTAAGCTTTTAAATGCTTTTAGAGAGGCTCAAGTCTTTGTAAATAAAGGCTTCTAGAGCTTATATGACTACGTTTACCTACCAATATGACTACGTTTACCTACCAATATGACTACGTTTACCTACCAATATGACTACGTTTACCTACCAATAATCTACATTATTTTTTTTGTAGATTTAACTACGTTTACCTTGCATTAATCTACATATTTATTATTATAGATTTATATTCATAAGTAATAATGTAGATAAATAGAATGCGGGACTTAGTAGTTAAAGACAATGCATTAATTAATGCGAGTTATAACTTAGACTTAGTAGAACAACGTTTGATCTTATTAGCTATCGTCGAAGCAAGAGATAGTGGTCGGGGAATCAATGCAAATGACCCTTTAGAAGTCCATGCTGAGAGTTATGTAAATCAATTTAATGTTGCAAGACAAACAGCTTACCAAGCGTTAAAAGATGCCTGTAAAGATCTATTTGTACGTCAATTTAGCTATCAAGAAATTAATAAAAGAGGAAATGTAGAGAATGTTTTAAGTCGTTGGGTCAGCGAAATTAGATATATCGACGATGAAGCTACAGTAAAGTTAATATTTGCCCCTGCAATCGTGCCACTTATTACACGTTTAGAAGAACAATTTACTAAATATGAGTTACAACAGATTAGTAATCTCAGCAGCGCTTATGCTGTGCGATTATATGAATTATTAATTGCTTGGCGCAGTACGGGTCAAACTCCTATTATTGAACTTGCAGAGTTCAGACAAAAAATAGGCGTTCTTGATGATGAATATACAAGAATGGGAAATTTTAAAGATCGAGTATTAAATTTAGCTATTGCTCAAATTAATGAACATACGGATATTAACGTCCAATGTCAGCAACATAAAAAGGGACGTAATATTTCTGGTTTTTCATTCACCTTTAAACTGAAAAAAGTCGTTATAGCTCATACTAAAGAGCAAACTGCTCTTGAGATTTTCTCAAAATTTACCGATGCACAGTGTCATCTTTTTGCCAGTAAATTATCTGAGCTTCCAGATATGAATAAATATTCTCAAGGTACTGAAAGCTACTCACAATTTGCAGTTCGAATTTCTGAAATGCTACGAGATCCACAAAAATTTGAAGAACTACTCCCCTATCTAAAGAAAGTAGGCTTTAATACAAAATAAACTTCATGTTCAGATTGGATGTTCACACGAACATCCTTGTACACGCACTGAGGGATTACATTGAACACAACAAAATTCAGCGTCATGGACGCAAGTAAAGCCTTTAAAAAATCACGTACAACAATATATGAGGCTTTAAAAAATGGTGAATTATCAAGAGATCATGATGGTCTTATAGACTTATCGGAACTTATTAGAGTTTATGGCAATCCAATCAGTGTTCAGTCCAGTACACGCACTGAAAAAGTTCAGAAGGATGTACAGGTACACGTTCAATCTGAAGTTGAAAATGTATTAAAAGATCAGATTTCTTTACTCAAAAATCAGTTAGATTTAGCAAATCAAAGAGAAAAGTCTTTGATGCAACATATTGAAGATCTTACTCACAGAATTGAGTTTAAAGGCACCTTAGAACAGCCAAAACAAGAAAATATTAATCAGCTAAATGAATCTACTAATTCGAATATAGCAACAGATCCTCGGTCACAGGATGAATCAAACTATGACGGATTGACTACTCCTGAGAACAAACGGATCCCTATCCCTGAACATATTGAGCCTGAACCTAAAAAAAGGGGCTTCCTGAGCCGTTTCTTCCTTCCTTATGGTTAGCCAGCACTCCACTTTTTTGATGAGCCAATTTCATTGCCAGCAATGAAATAATGACTCCTCAAAAAACCGGATGATGTTTATTGAAACTGAATAAAATCGTGGAACATTGCTTATTTATTAAGCGTGGAACACTAAAAAAGATAAAAAAAGCCCGAACAGGGATGTTCGGGCTATCAACTAGAAACTACAGCATTGATTTCTAAGTGGAATTATAACGCATTTCGTATAAGGTGTATTATGTTAATTTTAGAAAATCTTCACTACTATTATTTTAAAATAAGCCTTATATCCAAGCATAAAACAAGGTTGTCTAGACTTCTTTTAACAGTAAAGTTATCATAAAACTGAATTTTATTTTTTAGGTAAGTTTATGCATTCTATCCGCATTCGTTAAGACACAACTATTTGCATAGTGACACTATTTTATAATGGTGGGCTTTTGTTGTGTCTTTAAGAATATATGCGGATATATAAAGTAAAAGTATGCTTAATTTATAAGTATGCTTTTAGTGCATAGTTTCCAGTTATAACTTAATTGACTAGCTATTTGTCCACCCTGTGGATGAATAGCTTTTTTTTTGGGAGGACACTGTGATGCTAGCTTTTGTTTTCACCTAAATCCTGTTTGCTGCATAAAAAATTTCAAGAGCTAAACAGGAGTAAATAAAAATGAGTTTAATTATTAAAGCGAGAAACATACGCTTGGATTATGCTGGGCGTGATGTTTTGGATATTGATGAATTGGAAATTCACTCTTATGACCGTATTGGTCTTGTGGGTGATAACGGAGCAGGAAAGAGTAGTTTACTCAAAGTACTTAATGGCGAAATTGTTTTAGCCGAAGCGACATTACAGCGTTTTGGTGATTTTGCACATATCAGCCAACTGGGCGGAATCGAAATAGAAACGGTCGAAGACCGGGCAATGTTATCTCGCCTTGGTGTTTCCAATGTACAAAACGACACAATGAGTGGCGGAGAGGAAACTCGTGCAAAAATTGCTGCCGCATTTTCCCAACAAGTACATGGCATTCTAGCGGATGAACCAACCAGCCACCTTGATCTCAATGGAATAGATCTACTTATTGGTCAACTTAAAGCATTTGATGGAGCATTACTTGTTATCAGTCATGACCGATATTTTCTTGATATGGTTGTAGACAAGATATGGGAGTTAAAAGACGGTAAAATTACGGAATATTGGGGTGGTTACTCGGATTACTTGCGTCAAAAAGAAGAAGAGCGACAACACCAAGCCGTAGAATATGAGCTGATGATGAAGGAACGGGAGCGATTAGAATCTGCTGTGCAAGAAAAACGCCAGCAAGCTAATCGATTAGACAATAAGAAAAAAGGAGAAAAATCCAAAAACTCTACCGAAAGTGCTGGACGACTTGGGCATGCAAAAATGACTGGCACCAAGCAAAGAAAACTGTATCAGGCAGCTAAGAGTATGGAAAAGCGTTTGGCTGCATTAGAAGATATTCAAGCACCAGAGCATTTGCGTTCTATTCGTTTTCGTCAAAGTTCAGCCCTAGAACTGCACAATAAGTTCCCGATTACGGCAGATGGTCTGAGCTTAAAATTTGGTAGCCGTACTATCTTTGATGACGCTAACTTTATAATACCGCTTGGCGCTAAAGTCGCTATAACTGGATCGAATGGAACAGGGAAAACGTCCTTGTTAAAAATGATATCAGAACGTGCTGATGGATTAACCATATCTCCAAAAGCTGAAATTGGCTACTTTACACAAACAGGATATAAATTTAACACGCATAAATCTGTGCTCTCCTTTATGCAGGAAGAGTGCGAGTACACAGTTGCGGAAATTCGTGCAGTATTGGCTTCAATGGGGATCGGAGCGAATGATATTCAAAAAAACTTATCCGACTTATCGGGAGGTGAAATCATCAAACTGCTTTTATCCAAAATGCTTTTAGGAAAATATAATATTTTGCTTATGGATGAACCAGGAAACTATCTTGACCTAAAAAGTATTGCCGCATTAGAAACAATGATGAAGTCCTATGCAGGAACTATTATCTTCGTATCTCATGACAAGCAATTGGTCGATAATATTGCTGACATTATCTACGAGATCAAAGACCACAAAATCATCAAGACTTTTGAGAGAGATTGTTAATGATAGCCAATCTAATCCGAACATTAATTATTGAACTCTTTAAAGGAAATTAAAAATGACAATTCAAGATATTCAATCACTTGCTGAAGCACACGGCTTGTTGCTTACGGACAAAATGAATTTCAATGAAATGGGCATTGATTTTAAGGTCGTTTTTGCTCTTGATACAAAGGGGCAACAATGGTTGCTGCGTATTCCTCGTCGTGATGGCATGAGGGAACAAATCAAGAAAGAAAAACGCATTTTAGAATTGGTAAAAAAACATCTTTCTGTAGAGGTTCCTGATTGGAGAATTTCATCTACAGAATTAGTGGCTTATCCCATACTTAAAGATAATCCTGTTTTAAATTTGGATGCTGAAACCTATGAAATAATTTGGAATATGGACAAAGATAGCCCGAAATACATAACATCTTTGGCAAAAACCTTATTTGAAATCCATAGTATTCCTGAAAAAGAAGTTCGGGAAAATGATTTGAAAATTATGAAACCTTCAGATTTAAGACCTGAAATAGCAAACAATTTGCAGTTAGTAAAATCTGAAATTGGTATAAGTGAGCAATTGGAAACCCGCTACAGAAAATGGTTGGATAATGATGTTCTATGGGCAGATTTCACCCAATTTATACATGGCGATTTATATGCTGGGCATGTACTAGCTTCAAAGGATGGAGCTGTTTCAGGCGTTATTGATTGGTCAACAGCCCATATAGATGACCCAGCGATTGATTTTGCTGGGCATGTAACTTTGTTTGGAGAAGAAAGCCTCAAAACTCTAATCATCGAGTATGAAAAACTAGGGGGTAAAGTTTGGAATAAACTATATGAACAGACTTTAGAAAGAGCAGCGGCCTCTCCTTTGATGTATGGTTTATTTGCCTTAGAAACTCAAAATGAAAGCCTTATCGTTGGAGCAAAAGCTCAGTTGGGAGTTATATAATTTAAAAATATGATTGCTGAGAACTGCCTTGTTTTGAAACTTGGTTGGCTTTAATTAGTTTTTAGTATTCTTTATAGAAAATGCCTCGATCAAGGGGCATTTCTAACAATCATTTAACATAAAATTTCTTATGTGAAGTAACCTGAATGCAGCGGTGCCCCATTGGGGGCGCGTTGAGATAAGCCTCTTTTAGATAACTTTAGCAACTCGATAGACAGTTGCAACTCCACAATTCACTGCTTTGGCAATTTCTTCCTTAGTCATATTGCCAACTACTAGCAATTCTTTTATTCGTTTATGTTTAGCCTCATTTGCCTTCTTGCCTGTTGGTTTGTAACCCGAACGTGCCAGGCCCTGCTTAATACGTTCTATACGTTTCTCATTGTCTAGGCGGGCCATTGTTGCCAGAAGATCAATCAACATATTGTTGATGAGTTCCAAGATTGAATGAGTAATGCTGTCACTGGTTTGAATCATTTGGTAGGTAGTAGGAAGATCTGCTACGACTAAACGAAGTCCCTTCTCCTGGATCCTGCGCTTCAGCTCTTGAAAATCTCGTTGGGTTAGGCGTGATAAGCGGTCAATACTTTCAACTAACAATGTGTCACCTTGATTTGCTTCTGACAGTAGCTTATTCAATTCAGGTCGGTCTAACTTCGTACCACTATAGTTTTCCACGTACACAATGGTTTCACCCAAATTCAAGTTTTGGTTTAGATCCTGAAGAATCTGCAAAGCCCTTTCTGCATCTTGATCTTTAGTTGAAGCTCGTAGATAAATACGTGTATTCATTTCTATCATTTAATCTTAATTCTATTAGATTAATGATAATACTATCATTTAATTATTGCATTAAGTCTAATGATAGATATTGTATGCGATTTGGCTCGCTATCATTCAGGTATAGTCTTTTGATAAAAAAAGCATGACTAAAAGCCATGCCTTGGGAATTCGTATAACGTGTATTATGTTAATTTTAGATAAACTATAGAATCCATTAGTTTTTAAACCAATAAATTAAATATTTTATGGAACTCCAGAATATTTATTCAGGCGATACTTAAGCAATAAGGGTAGGGTGATTACATAAAGTATTGCAGCTAATGCCCATACCATTCCAGGAGCTGATGCCTGAGTCATAAAATAGAGGCTAGTAACTAATACAGGACCAATTATAGCCCCCAGACTATTAAAACTGCTTAATAGCCCTTGTAATTCACCTTGTCTTTCATCACTAATACCTCTGGACATCATTGCTTGCAAAGCAGGAACGGCTACTCCACCAAGGGCAAACAATGGTAACAACGCAAAAGGCACCCATTCTTCAACAGCAATAGATAAAAGAAGTAAACCAATTGCATCGCAAGCTATTCCACATAACAACGTATTTTTCTCTCCAAACCTCTTTACCATAGGGGCGATAGCAAAAGCCTGTGCAATAGAATGGCATATTCCATAACTAGCAAGGGAAACACCTGCAATAAATATACTCCAGCCATAACGATCCTGCCCATAGATAACCCATAAAGTTGCGGGGACTTGTGAAACCAATGTGATAATTAAAAAGATACCAAGCAATGGAGCCATATTAGGTTGAGTGATCAAATAGGATAATTTCTTTAATATTGATTGCTCCTGAACCTTCTCAGTCATTTTATTGCTGTGTTTTGATTCTTTTAATAAGACTGCTGTCATTATTAAATTAATCCCATTCATAAAAGCAGCAGCAAAGAACGGTGCATGTAAGTTCCATTCACCCAAAACTCCACCTATTACCGGACCCGCTATAAACCCAATACCAAAGACAGCTCCAAGGAGACCAAACCTTTTTGCACGCTCATGGGCTGGAGTAATATCTGAAACATAAGCTGTTGCAACAGCCATGTTGGCACCTGTAATTCCCGCAAAAATACGACCAATATATAGCCACAATAGAGAAGGAGCAGCAGCCATTAGGAGATAATCAGCCGTTGCACCAGCAATTGAAATAATTAATACAGGTCGACGTCCAAATCGGTCACTCAACGCTCCAAGGATAGGTGCAAAAATGAACTGCATCAGAGCATACACAGCTAATAAAGCACCATAGTGAACACCGCCTGCTTCAGCTCCAGCCAATGACCGTAATAATTCAGGCAAGATCGGCATAATTAAACCAATCCCAACAGCATCCAGAAATATAGTGATTAAAATCACGCTCAATGATTTCTTCACAAATGCCTTCTCTAGCAATGATAGAATTAATATTCTCTCACACACTCCCTATCAGTGATAGATTTATGAGTAAAAAAGATATTGCACCTCAACGTCTGACACGTGAAATAGTCCTGCGTACCGCATTGGATATGTTGAATGAAGAAGGCATAGATTCAATAACCACACGCAAGCTAGCTCAACGATTGGGTATTAAATCTCCAACTCTATATTGGCATTTCAAGAATAAATCCTTGTTAATGGAAGCAATGGCGGAAACCATTATAAATGAACACCATTTAGTTTCTTTACCCATCGATGGGATGACATGGCAAGATTGGTTGCTCGCTAATTCTGTAAGCTTTCGTCGAGCACTACTAGCTTACCGTGATGGTGCTCGTCTACATGCAAGAACTAGCCCCAGTCAAGGACATTTCAACACGATTGAGGCCCAAGTTGCGCTGTTATCTCATGCTGGGTTTTCTCCTGTTGAAGCAGTTGCATTACTTATGACATTAGGAAGGTTTATTGTTGGGTGGGTCCTTGAGGAGCAGCAAGAAGAAATAAGATCAGACCCACCATTCGAAGCCGATCCAACTATATATCCACTCATGCTCCAAGGAGTGAATACCTTACAAAATATGAATGCGGATGACATTTTTGAAAATGGGATTCGTATGGTGATTATCGGTGCTGAAAGACAACTTGATATTAAAATGCAAACTTAACTCTATACTGCTTTAAGCAACTGTTCTATTTAGTAATAAAGCTTTTATCCTTAATTATTTAACATAATGGGCATTATACGAAATGCCTTTTTAAATAGCTTTATTTATCAAATACTTAAACTCACAAATTCAAAACCCCAAAGATCAAAAAACAGACGTTTTAACAACTCGTGTGTTTTTTAAGCAGATCTGTAACATTTAGCCAATAAAATCGGTTAAAAAATGCTCAAATTCGACATTTTCCCAATGTTCTCGGTCTTCCCAGGGCCAAAAATATCCCCAATTTCTGGGGATAAAATTTAGGCTATTTTGTACGCTTTGGCGCACATCAATCTCGGCCCTTTGCTACTACCTGGAACAGTGGAATTTTCCTATGATCAAGTCATCAGGAACAGGATGTTCCATAACATAAAACAAAAATTATAAGTTATTGCACATGGACCAGAGGGTACAACAGCACAATCAGCAACGATGAAAAACCCCGGCAGGATGCCGGGGTTTTTTATTATCTAAAATATTTAGATCAAAGTTGGATGGGCATCCAGAATGCGAATTAAAGTCGCTGCAGGACCAGTCGGATAACTTAAATAAAAAAGTCTCCGACAAACCCGGTACGGTTCATTAGCTTGTATATTTATTTGGCTACCTTTATCGGGTAAATTCTATACTTGAAATGTCAACAGACCCTAATCGTATTAAAAATTTTTAAAATTTTCATTAAGGCAAAAGCTATGAATGACTTTAGACTACTATATGTAAGTAAGATCAAAAGTAATATTAATCCGGTAAATGATCTATATGATATTTTGACAGAAGCCGTAGCTTTTAATAGCCTAAATGAAATTTATGGTGTTCTTTATTATGGAAACGATTACTTTATTCAATGCTTAGAAGGTCAGAAAGATAAAGTAGAATATCTATTTTATGAAAAAATTTTAAAAGATCCACGTCATAAAAACTGTGAAGTTTTATCTTTCGAAAATATCGAAAAATATTTATTTTCTGCATGGCATATGAAATATGTCATGATTCATAAAGAAGTTATTGATTTCTTTAAGCATTATCATAATGATGAATTTAATCCTTATTTACTGAATAGCTCTACTATTCCAGCTTTTATAGAGCTGTTAAGCACACATGGAGATAGCTTTTCTATCTTAAAAAGTAAAGCTTTAACTTAACCAGTACAAAAATTATTTAGAATAAAATTAATATAATAAAGTGCTTTCAAAAGACTTATGAATTAAGTCTTTTGATCATGCATTTAACATAAAATCTCTTATGCGTAATCAGGTTGATCTAAAGTTCTTTATTGCCTTGATCACATGATCCCCTAATTGCTGAGTATTTTTAGGATTTCCGGCTGAATTATTTAAAGAGACATTTAAAGGGAGGGCTATCTGCCTCAAAATTTCTTTAGCTGATGGTTGTTTTTCACCATCCTTATAAACTTCAATTTTTGCATTTTCATATTGTTTTATCTCATATCCATCATAAAAAATATTATTTAAAATCAATAGCTCATGATTATTTTCAACTTTCAGTTCTGTTTCAGTAGGAATATTTAACCCTATATTTATTTTTGAATTAGCTAAAAGTATTTTGTTATAAATACCTAAAATATATTTCCCTTTGTATTCTCGTGACTTAGCCTGAAACTGCTCCATATTTAAGTCATAGACTACTTCAATACAGAGGTCCTCTGGGTTAATTCTTAAAACAATAATTCTGTCCACTAACTCAATCGTTTTAAGATTAAAATCGACATGACTTGCTGTAGTAACAGTCTTAACAGAAATTCTTTGTCCAGTACTGGAAACTACATCATAACCTCTCTGATTAACTGAATCAGCTAATTGTCCTAAGGTCATCATAGCTACATAAAGTTCCCCAATTCTTCCTGTTAAATGCCTTAATTCTGCAATAGGCATTCCCCAAGAGAGTTCTTTTTCAAACCATTCAATAGATTCACCTAAAGACTTAATAATATCGAATTGGCTCAATGCCATGATTGATTTCCTATCACTTATAAATTAAAGAGCTTACGATCACGTTCATCAGTCAAATACTTGTCCATCTGTGCAATCAATTTTGCCCGGGCCTGTTCATCTTCTTCAGTGATTTTTAGCATGCAGGATCCAATTAAAATTTTGCGTCTAGTATCATCTTTACGAGCCTGTTCTTTCTCTTTAGCACGTTCTCTTGCAAGTGCTGCTTGTCTTTGAGCTTTAAGCTGTTTCAGCTTTTCTTCCTGGGCTTTAATTTTGCTGTCTAGTGTTTCAGTAACGCTCATTAATCCAATACCATCATCCTGGGAAACCATCCCTAACATAAGCGCACTTGAATATGCATTCAAGGTGCTATATGTATAGTAATGTTTTCCTCGAAGAGCGCACTTATGCAAACTTCGTTTGCAAGTCCGATTGGGGTCTCCCCAATACCCCGACAACCGTATGCACGGTTGTAATTCACTACGTGAAAATTTAAAAGCGAAAAACAGGCATGGCGATTTACCACTTTTCAGTCAAAACCGTAGCACGATCAGCAGGGCGTTCCGCCACTGCTGCAATCGCCTATCGCGCAGGTGAAAAGATCTATTGTGAACGTGAAGGCCGGGAACATGATTACAGCCGAAAAACCGGTGTGGAATACAAAGAGATTTATTTACCCGAAGGTGCACCAGAGCATTTAAAAAACCGGGAAAAACTCTGGAACGAAGTAGAGCAACGGGAAACCCGAAAAAATTCAACAGTCGCCCGGGAATTTGAAATTGCCTTTCCCAGTGAACTGAACCAGGAACAACGCCTGGCCATGCTCGAAGAACTGTGTTCTAGCATTGTGGACAGACACCAAGTGGCGGTTGATGCCTGTATCCATGCACCGCATACCGGATCCGGCAGTGATGAACGCAATTATCACGCGCATATCCTGATGAGCACACGCAAACTCACGCCAGAAGGCTTTACGGATAAAACCCGGGAACTGGATCAGAAACACAGTGGAGAAATCGAGCACTGGCGCGAACACTTTGCCGAGATCTGCAATATGCACCTGGATATGGCCGGATCCACTGCCCGGGTCGACCACCGCAGCTACAAAGACCAGGAGAATGGTCTGGAAGCCACCCTACACGAAGGACCGAAAGTCACCGAACTACGCCGAAAAGGGATTGAAACCGAAATCAGCCGAAGCAATGATGAAATCAAACAGAGAAATCAGGCTCAGCTGCAATACGGCAAAAATATGGACATGCTGATTGCTGAAAATGAGATAAACCTCAGCAAATTGAAAAAAGAACAGCAGATTCAGATCGAACATAGCGCTAAAACGCCACCAATCGACGAAAAAGCCCTGTTTGAGCAAAAACAGAGGGAAACCCTCGTTCAACTGCTCAACGGCCAAATTAGCGCAAAAGACGCGAATCTAGACCTGGATTTCATGCAGCGTAATCTTAAACAAGCCGAAATAACCCTGATCAAGCAGCACAAACATCAAAACGAGTTCAATCAGCAGCTTGCCCAGGAGATCGTGAAAAGCGGACTCAAGCAAAGTCATGACAAATTGCAAAGTCTGGTTGATCAACACAACGAATTAACCCAGAACAAGCCCTTACTGTTTGGCAAAAAGGCCTGGGAAACCCAACGTGAGGCGATTTACCAGGAACATAAAAAACTAAAAGGCCAACATGAGCATCAGAAAAAACATGGTGTGAAGGAATTATTGCAAAACGATGCATTCAAGGAACATGCCTGGAAGACATACCAAAAGCAGCATCCAGAGAAAGCCAAGCAATACCAGACCCTCTACCAGTCCTACAAGGTCATTAAAAAATGTGTGGACGAGATTAAAACCGAACAGCAGATGAAACTCAGACAAGAACAACTCAAAGCACAGCAACATGCGCCTAAAATGAAATCTCGTGGCATGAGTCGATAAACAGAGCGAGTGTCTACGAGCGAACTGAGAAAATTTGCCCATCCCTTTCCCTGATTACAAGCTCCCTATCCATCCATCACCTGCATAGCAGAGCATCCCGCATGGGTGCGAACTTTCCAAGTTGGCTTCCCAAACCGAGCGAAGCGAGTAAAAAAGCTAATGAGCGAAGCGAATTCCGAGCTGCTTTTGATCTTGCTTTTGCTTTTCTCAAAATCATGGAAATATTCACCCAAAAATTGCCCCGACGAATCGAGCGAAAGCGAGATTCAATAGAGTTTGAGCGAAGCGAAAACCAAGGGCAATTTTTCCTTCCCTGTGTTTTTAATATATTTTAAAGCTTTTAAATGCTTTTAGACCAGCTGTAAGCCTTGCTAGCAAAGACTATCACGCCTCATATAAAGACGTTTAGTTACCTATATAAAGACGTTTAGTTACCTATATAAAGACGTTTAGTTACCTATATAAAGACGTTTAGTTACCATTAAAAGACTAATTTATACTTGTCTTTTAAATGATTTATATTAATATGTCTTTTAAAGCTACTTAATAACTTATATCAAGACATTTAGTTACCATGACAAAAAATCTTGTTGTTAAAACAAATCGTTTAAATCAAGCATTTCAAATGCTTTCCCTAGCAGAATTTCACATTGTTCAACTGGCAATTGTAGATGCAAGAAACACTGGTACAGGGCTAACTACAGATATGCCCTTAAAAATAGATGCCTTACGTTATGCTGATGTATTCGGTACTACTCGACAGAATGCTTATATAAGAATGAAAGAAGCAGAAGAAACTTTATTTAATCGACGATTCAGCTTTTTTGATGAAGATGGAAAACTTGTAAAAAGCCGCTGGATTTCACAAGTTAAATATTTAGACAATGAGGGTGCTATTGAGGTTGTTTTTACGCCTGCTGTGGTCCAAGGGATTAGTCGTATCGATGGAGTAAAAGAATTTTTTACTCAATATCTTTTAACCCAAACATCTCAATTGAAAAGTGTGTATTCAACTAGGCTTTATGAATTGTTAATTCAATGGAGAAGTACGGGGAAAACTCCTATTGTTAATTTACAAGATTTTCGTGCGCAGTTAGGAATAGATGAGAATCAGTACAAATTAATGAGTGATTTTAAAAAGAGAGTCCTTGATTTAGCTGTTAATGATATTAATGAACAAACAGATATTAAAGTAAGTTATCAACAGCATAAAAATGGCCGTTTAATCTCAGGTTTCTCTTTCAGTTTCAAGCAAAAGAAGTTGGCTTCTCAGTCTATAGAGTCTGAACGAGATCCAAATACATTAGACCTATTTTCAAAGATGACAGATAAACAACGACACTTATTCGCCAATAAACTATCTGAACTTCCTGAGATGAGTAAGTATTCCCAAGGCACAGAAAGCTATCAGCAGTTTGCTATACGTATCGCTAACATGCTGCAAGATTCAGAAAGATTTAGAGAGTTACTTCCTCTACTCAGAAAAGTTGGATTTCAATAACGTTGTTAATTGACATTGTAAAGTTAACAGTTAAGTATTAACACAAATTGAAAACTGGTTTACATAATGAAAAAACTGTCAGTTTCAGAATTAGCAAAACTATATGGATATTCTAGACAGGCTGTCTATGCTCATATAAAAAAAGGGAATTTATCAAAAGGATCTGATGGCTTAATTGACTTTACAGAGGCTTTGAGAGTCTTTGGAGAACCACAAAAAAACAACTCTACTGTCAACCAAAGTCAATCAACTAACAGTCAAAACTTGACAGAAGTTGACTCACTAAAACGTCAAGTTGACATACTGGAAAAACAATTAAATCAGGCAATGCAGAGAGAAAATCAATCTTTAGAACGTGAATCGTTTTATCAAGAACAGATTGAAGCTATGCAGCGCTTACTAGAAGCTCCAAAAGCCAATATGACTACGTTTACCGATCAGAGTTTTAAACAGGATATAGCAACGGATCCTCGGTCGGAACTAGCATCGAATTATGACGGATTGACTACTTCAGAGAATAAACGTATCCCTGTTCCAGAGCACGTTGAGCCTGAACCAAAAAAAAGGGGCTTCTTCAGCCGTTTTTTCCTTCCGTATGGTTAGTCAGGACTCCAATTTTTTGATGAGCCAATTTCAGTACAAGCACATGAAATAATGACTCCTCAAAAAACCGGATGAGGTTTATTAAAACTGAATAAAACCGCGGAACATTGTTTATATATTAAGCGTGGAACGTGATAAATCATAAAAAAAGCCCAAACAGTGATGTTTGGGCTATGAAATTTGAAATAAGTATTTGAATTTCAATATAAATTATAACACATTTCGTATAAGGTGTATTATGTTAATTTTAGAGATTCTACATAAATGTAGAGTCTCCTTCACTTAGATTCTGGCATGTGTTCCATACTTATCAATCATGATAGAGCTGGCTTCATTTAAGCCACGCACAGTGACATTCACACCATTCTTTTGAAATTTATTTACAACAGAATCAAGCATGGCGACTGATGTTACGTCCCAAATGTGAGAATGGGTCAAATCAATAATCACATCCTTTACATCCTCTTTAAAGTCAAAACCTTGCATGAATTTTTCAGAAGAACTAAAGAAGATCTGACCTCTCAAATCATACAAACGGGCCGTTCCCTCAAAAGAAGCTGTCACCTGGATATCATTTTCAAGTTTATTCGCCAAGAACAAGGCTGAAAGCAATACGCCCGTTAATACACCTAGAGCCAAGTTATGCGTAGCAACAACTACAATCACTGTCGCAATCATGACGATATTACTGCTCTTAGGATTATCTTTTAACTGAGTGACAGAACTCCATTCAAAAGTACTAATAGAGACCATGATCATTACCGCTACCAATGCAGCCATTGGAATCACTTTGAGCCAGTCGCTAATAAATACAACCAGAATAAGAAGAAAAATACCCGCAGAGAATGTTGATAAGCGTGTAAGGCCGCCTGATTTTACGTTAATCATAGATTGGCCAATCATGGCACAACCGGCCATGCCACCCATAAAGCCAGAAGCAATATTCGCAATCCCTTGTCCCTTACATTCCTGATATTTATCACTTGGCGTATCTGTCATTTCATCCACGATGGTTGCTGTCATCATCGATTCAAGTAAACCTACAGCCGCCAGTGCTACCGAATAAGGCAAAATAATCATCAATGTTTCAATATTCAAAGGAATATTTGGAATCAAGAACATTGGAAGTGTGTCAGGTAACGATCCCATATCACCCACAGTTCGTACATCAATTCCTAGAGCAATTGCCAGTAATGTGATTGCAATGATGCAGACAAGTGGAGAAGGGAGTAATTTTCCTAATTTGGGAACCAAAGGAAAGAGATAAATAATCGCCAGACCTAAAGCAACCAGAGCATATACATGCCAGGTCACATTAATCAGTTCAGGCAACTGAGCCATGAAAATTAAGATCGCTAACGCATTTACGAATCCAATAACTACAGATTTAGATACGAACCGCATTAACTTGGCGAGCTTTAAATAGCCTGCCAATATCTGAATCACGCCTGTCAGAATTGTTGCTGCCAGCAGATATTCAAGCCCATGCTCTTTGACCAATGTGACCATAAGCAGTGCCATAGCCCCTGTGGCAGCTGAAATCATTGCGGGACGACCACCTACGAAAGAAATCACGACGGCAATACAGAAGGATGCGTATAGACCGACTTTAGGATCTACACCTGCAATAATTGAAAATGCGATGGCTTCAGGAATAAGTGCAAGACCGACGACTAATCCGGCAAGTACATCCCCACGGATGTTAGAGAACCACTGTTCTCGGACATTAGATAACATAAACATAGCCTGTTTTTTAATTTTTCAGATAGGCTAGTGATGTGATATATACAACACACAAGCGACTACACCACATCACTAGACAGTGATGAGTTATTTACAGATTTAAGAAGGTAAATAAACTTAAGGTGGCGTAGGTGTCATAAGATGAAGGAACTTTTTAGAGTAAAAAAATCAGGACAAGGGTAACAGCTAGGTACTTTTTTATAAAGCCTGGATGTATATCCAAGCTTTGTTTAATCTGTATTTTATGAAGCTTTTAGCTCCCCAAGTAATTGACCTATTTCCAAACGTGTGTAGCCGCGTTCTTTAAAGATCAAAACAATAGCCTGTTTATAATCTTCAGAAATAGCCGTTTTATATTTATTAATTAATTGCAGCTCAGCATTAAGCTGAAGATCATTTTTGATCGTCAATACTTCCGTAGAGACTTTATTAAAAATCTTGAAATTAAACATACAGGTGCTCTTTATCAATATTGTAGCGGCCCGACTACAACAAACACCTGCCTCAGCTTAGCTGGACACCCTTTCCAAAAAGATTATAGAAAAAATGAAAAGTTTCAAGTTTTACTAAACTAAAGATAAAAAAGTATCAAACTTACGTATTTTAATAATAGAAGGTTGTTGAATTAGCTAATCAATTTTTAAATAATAGTGCTCAAAGGAGATGGCTATCCTCCTTACACAAACCGCCAATTCTGGCTGATGATACCTACGTTTCCCTCAAGCAGGGTACGTAGTCGCGTGCTCTGCTTTTACAAAATGGAGCTACGCTATGTTTTCCCGTCATAAAGTTCTTTATTTATATATCTTTTGCTGCTCATAACTAGGAGCAGACATGTATCTTTCTCTTTTATCAATTGCTCTCGGTTCTGTAATCGGTGCCTGGCTTCGTTGGGGCATAAGTCTAAGATTTAATAGCGTATTTGAAAATATTCCTTTCGGGACAGTGATTGTTAACTTAATCGGTGCTTTTATTATTGGATTAGCTGTATCATTTTTTTCAAATAGCTCAATAAGCCCTAATTATAAGTTATTCGTTGTGACAGGCTTCTGCGGTGCTTTAACGACCTTTTCAACATTTTCAGTTGAAATTGTTGCGTTGCTACAAGCTTCAAAGTTTGAATATGCTATCTCAACAATAGCCATCCATGTAATAGGTTCATTAATCTTTACAGTACTAGGAATACTTTCCTATCAATTTTTCACTAATCATTAATAATCTAAATATTAGAAGGTAAAACAATGAGTTTTAAAAATGTTAAAGCAGGTACTAATCCACCAGATGACTTTAATAGCATTATCGAAATCCCGGCAAATGCTAAACCCATCAAGTATGAAGTGAATAAAGAATATGATGCTTTATTGGTTGATCGCTTTCTAAGTACAGCAATGTCATATCCGTACAATTACGGTTATATTCCTCAAACATTAAGCGAGGATGGTGATCCCTTAGATGTATTTGTAATAGCTCCCCATGCGGTTGCTGTAGGATCAGTAATTCGCAGCAGACCTGTCGGAGTCATGTATATGGAAGATGAAGCCGGTATTGATGCAAAGATCATTGCTGTACCTCATTCTAAGCTCACACCTCTATATAACAATGTTGAAGATCTGAGCGACCTCCCTCAGCTTCAATTAGATCAAATGAAACATTTCTTTGAACATTATAAAGACTTGGAAAAAGGTAAATGGATGAAATTTAATGGTTGGGGCAATGTAGAAGAAGCCAGACAGGAGATTCTAAAATCTATCCAAGCATACAAATAATTTAGATAAAAGGGACCCAAATCTGAGGTCCCTTTTTAGGCCATTTAACATAATGGATGTTATACGAAGTACACTTGTATATTAATTTAAATATCAATAACTTAAAATTTTAACCCTGATTACAAAACATCCGAAAATCGGCTTTTGTAATAAGTTGGTGAGTTTTTAAGCGAATCTGTAACATTTTGCCAGCAAAATTGGCTAAAAAACGATCAATTTGGCAATCAATGCCCATTTCATACGGATCCAGGTTCCAAAACTATCCCCAATTGCTGGGGATAAAATTTAGGCTATTTTGTACGCTTTGGCTCACATCAATCTCTGCTCTTTGCTGCTGTCCAGGATAGGTGAATTTTCCTATGATGGGCACATAGAGAACAGGATGTTCCAAACAACAAGAATAAGAAAGATCGCACCAGGAGCGTGAGGTAAGACAGGAGTCATACCTAGCAACCCAATATGAAAAACCCCGGCAGGATGCCGGGGTTTTTTATTATCTAAACTTTTTAAATCAGAGTTGGATGAGCATCCAGAATGCGAATTAGAGTCGCTGCAGGACCAGTCGGATAGCGACGACCTTGTTCCCAGTTTTGTAGAGTTCTCGCGCTGATATGCAAACGTGCAGCAAACTCTGCTTGGGTTAACCCAGTTTTCTCACGTACTTCTTTAATATCTGGCAATTCAAGCTCTGTCACTCGACTTGCTTTCAGCTCATTACGTTTGATGGCACCAGCTTCTTTAATCGAAGCAACCAGGTCATCAAATAAGTTGTTATCCATGAAATTGCTCCTTCACTAATTGACGCAGGATCGAGGTCTCTTTGTCTGTCAGATTATCTTTCACAGACTTTGGATAAGCGACTAGGAAAAAGATCTGATCATCCTCTGTGACCCAATAATAGATCACCCGGATACCACCACTTTTACCCTTGTTACCTTGAGCACAACGTACTTTACGAATGCCACCGCCATTCTTGATTAAGTCACCTTTATCGGGCTGTACCAAGAGATCTTGCTGGAGCTGACGATACTCTTCATCACTCACAAGCTCTTTGATTTGCTTGGTAAAAATACTGGTTTCAATGAATAACATAGGTTAAAGTACGTCAATGGCGTATAAGAATTTTAGCAGTTCCAGAACAAAAAAACGAGAGCTGTAAGCTCTCGTTTCGCATAATCAGTATTATGTTAATTTTAGAAAATCTTTAAATTAAAAAATAATGAGGTAATCATGAGAAGGTTATTAGAAATAATTTTTCCCATTTATGGTTAGTACAAAAATATGGTGGATTCTAATTATAGTGTTTAGTTTCATCTTAATAGTAAAGTTAGGAATAGACTATCAATCAGCTAAATTGCAGGCATAGGTAGCAGGAACTATATTGGAAGGGATTTCTCCTTATAGACTGATTAAACGTGGAAATTACTTAATATTAGGCATCTTAGGTGCGATGATTTTGGCTCTAATAAAGGAATATAGACGAATCTATAAGACATTTTGAACAAATGGCCAATTATGAATGTTTCAAAATTTTCATGCCTGTAACAGATATAGTGGGTAAGTCTATTTTGATATTAATGGTTCTGTTAGATGGAATATTCTTAGCAAATTCATGGTTAATAGATATATTCCAATCTTCATCAAAAATTGGATCAAATTCCAAGGATGCCACTAATTTTCGGCTTCCTCCTCTTTTATTTTTTTGTTCCTCTTTCCATTTCTCAAAAGCTGGATGTTTTATATGAAGGTATTTTTCACAAATGAAACCAAATCTAGCCCTATCTATTTGTGTTCCGTAACTACTATTTAGTAAAGCTATGATAGCCTCCAGATATCTATCAACAGTCTGATTATATATTTTTATTACTTCTTCTAAACCTCCGCAAAATTGAGGGCTTCTCAACATATCTACATATAAATCAATAATATATTCTACTCGTATATCTTTCCAAGTTTCAAAATTGGCGTTTTTCTTTTGATTAAGAAGTATAACTTGAGAATTTAATATTTCTTCTTCTACAGGATAAGTAGGGATCAAATCATGCAATTCCGCATAAAAGAGAGGCGTTCCTTTATTTTTTTCATTCCACTCAGGAAGTATCGTCTTTAATCGTTTTAAACATAACGATTTCCATTCAGAGCGATTAGGACATACAAAATATGTGGAAGAGGTTCTATAACTTACTAACTTATAATGTTGGATTGCAGACAAATAAGCTAGATATCCAAAGGGATAAATAGCACAAACCACTCTATCAATTTCTTTATTCCTATTACTAATTAAATAGTATCGGTATCCTTTTGTAGACCACTTGTCTCCAGTAATAATTTTCTTTCTTTCATTAGTCTTACACCAACGCTCAAATGTCCTAAATGGATTTTTACGAGCTGTAATATTTTCAATAGATTCATTCTTATATTTCTTATCAATCCACATTCGCAAAAAATTTACTAATAAGTCTTGTCTAGATATAGCTACTAATTTGTATTCATTTAGGAGCCAATCACGCAATGCATCTTCTATCTTCATTTTACTTGTGACTATTAAACTAATATAAGTCCTTAGGACTTATATTAGTTTAATTGGCTTTTGTCAATATATTTTATTGTAAGTATTTGATATAAAATGATATTTAGTTAAGTTTACCCATTTAACTTTTTGACATTTTTAACAAATTTATTTTTTTTCTATAATACGAATATAACTTACCTACAGCGTGCTGTAGGCCAATTACTTGTAGTTAATACAAGAAAGCTCATCTGCAGCGTGCTGCGGACTCGAATTTACCTGTAGCGTGCTACAGGCCAAAAACCCGCCTAAATTAAGGCGGGTTTTTGTTATCTAGGGGGTAAAATGAAAACGGTCGTATATGTAGATGGATTCAATCTCTATTATCGAGCATTGAAAAAAACCAATTTTAAATGGCTGAACTTATTAGAATTATGTAAACACTCTCTTCCTTCTAATTTAGATATTCAAGAGATTAATTTCTATACTGCTCGGGTTAGTAATAAGATTAATCCTTCCGCGCCTAGGGACCAACAAGTTTATATTAATGCTCTTAAGTCGACTAACATTGTTAATATCCATTTAGGTAGCTTTAAGATACGCGATAAAGTCGCTAAGTTAAAAGAACCTTTAGAATTTCAGCCAAGAGCTAGAACTTGCGCTATTTCACCAAATCCAAGATTTGTCAAAATTCTAGCGGCAGAAGAAAAAGGTTCAGATGTAAAACTTGGGGTACATTTAGTAAGAGATGGATTTCAAGGTAAGTATGAACATGCAGTGATTATTACAAATGATGTTGACCTTGCTGAACCCCTTAATATTGTAAAAAATGAATTGGGCTTAGAAGTTACCTTACTAAAACCATGTAATAGAGCACTAGATACACTAGATCGATGTGCAACAAATTTACTTTATATTACTCAAGATGCTCTGAAAAACAGTCAATTCCCCGAGCAAATTTCACAACAAATAATAAAACCAAGTGATTGGTAAAAAAAGAAGACACTTATTAAAGTGTCTTCTTTTTTCCTGCTTTAGAGAAAAAGGGACATGGATCCCTTTTTTTATAGTAGTTAACATAAAATCTCTTATTCGAAATACAACAAAGCTCGCTTTTAAACGAGCTTTGGTTCAGAAGTATGAGCTTACTGGACTAATCCAGCTGAAGTCTAAGCAAATTCTTCCTTCATAATCTTACTTTTAAAGATTTCTAGATTTGGAATAATTGAATAGTTGCCATATCTTTCTTGCCATCCTTTACCAGTTGCAGCTTTCCACTCTTCTTCAGTAAATGGAATTCTTTCTTTAAAAAAGAATACATTTTCAGGCAATACTTCTAATTTAAAGGAACTTATTTCAAATCCAAATTCAGCTTCTACATCATCCCAAGCCCATTCTGAAAAATCTTCTTCTTCTCTTAAAATACGATACGCTTGATTAATACGCTTATCTAACAGACCTGAATGTGCCATTTTCTTTCTCAGTTCTTGTCTTTCTTTCTCAGTCAGATACTTACAATCTTTATAGTAGCCAACTAAATACAATTCATTATTCAAATTTCTAGAAAAGAAGAAAATATTATGTTTTTCATTGAATAAAGTAGATACATCAGCTTTTAAATAACCATAAACTTTGCCATCAATTAATTCTGTCTTATTAAAATTCCAAGATTCATGACCTATTCCTGATTCAGCAATGTAATTATCTTTACCTTGTTCAACATAATATCCCGAAATATCTGGCATCTGATATTGGTTTTCATTCCATGAGATTTTTTGTAATAAGTTAGCCATTTATATGTCGTCCTAAGTATTAAATACTATAATAAATTAATTAATAACAGTATCTTATATATTAAAATAAAGAGCAATTGTCAGACTTTGAGCACATTTTTCTTAATATTTCTTGTGCTAAAGTCTGACAATTGACATTGAATAGTTGTTAAGATCTAAATATTAGGTATTTATATAATTCTTTTTTATTAAACTTACTTATCCTAAAGCTCTTCTAATTTTCTGATCGGTCTTATATTGCGACAAAGCATATACTGCCCAGATGGCAGCCGGGATCCAACCTAAAACTGTAATCTGAAGTACCAAACAAATGATGCCTGCAAATGGTCGTCCTATCGTGAAAAACAGCAGCCAAGGAAAAATCAAAGCAATCAACAATCTCATTTCACATTCCTATTTATCTTTTCAACAGATCAATAATTAAATATCGGCAGATCAAATAGCTTACGATCTCTTTCATCCGTTAAATATTTATCCATCTGCATAATCAATTTTGCCCGAGCCTGTTCATCCTCTTCGGTGATTTTTAGCATGCAGGATCCGATTAAAATCTTGCGTCTGGTATCATCCTTTCGTGCCTGCTCTTTCTCTTTGGCACGTTCTCTTGCCAATGCTGCCTGTCTTTGAGCTTTAAGCTGCTTCAGCTTTTCTTCCTGAGCCTTGATTTTGCTGTCTAGTGTTTCAGTAACGCTCATTAATCCAATACCATCATCCTGGGAAACCATCCCTAACATAAGCGCACTTGAATATGCATTCAAGGTGCTATATGTATAGTAATGTTTTCCTCGAAGAGCGCACTTATGCAAACTTCGTTTGCAAGTCCGATTGGGGTCTCCCCAATACCCCGACAACCGTAT
>NZ_JBQGUZ010000031.1:0-24504 GCF_052078135.1 Acinetobacter lwoffii | reverse complement strand
AAATGGCAATATTTCCGCGACTCATGAGTGCTCGGTTATATGCGGGCCAATTGGTTGTGCGGTAGATTTTGTGTGTAGGCTTCTTCATTTGAAAATTATATCGCTGAAAAACCCTTTACAGATAGGTTTGTGCAACAAAGCCAAACAGATCCTATTAAAATTGTGGGTGCTATAGGAGCTAAAAATGATACCAATATATCTTTGGTTAACTACTTTCCAGAATTCAATAAATGTAATTCATCATCAAATTATAAACCTGAAAGAATTATTTATTGTTTTAAACGAGATAATATCAATCAAAATTGGCATTCTAAAGAAATTTACAAATCCGTATTAGAAGGGATATGTTACTATGCAAAAATTAACAATAAAAAGATTCTTATAGATACTGAAGAGCAAGAATTCGGAGTTAATAGTATTAAAAAATACTTAAAAAAAGAATCAAAATTAAAAAATTTCAATAAATTATTTATATCTATATTAAGAAAAGAAAATTTAAATCAAGAATTTTGGGATAGCTCAATTTCGCAAATACTCCAAATTTTTAATTTAAATGGTTTATTAAAAATTCCAGAGTATCTTAGCTACGATGGACACCCCCCATCTGCACAAAGCAATAATGAAAATTATGAACAAAATAAAATTTCTATTGAAATTAATAACAAAAATATAGAAATGGAAGTTGCAACTATACACAGCATTAAAGGTGAAACCCACGCTGCAACTTTGGTAGTTGAAACAACATTTGGAAGATCACATGATATTTCAAATGTATTCACTTACCTTGTACATCAACAACCTCAAGAACCAAAACCACAAACAATTAAGTTTATGAAACAAATCTATGTCGCTATGACTCGCCCTAGGCATTTTGTTTGCTTAGCCGTGCATAAAAACAACATTAACCAGCATCTTTCTTTGGCTGAACAAAAAGGTTGGAAAATAATTGATCTTACTGTGACTTAATTTTTCACTCTACCAAGCAATCACAGACTTGATTTTGGATTGATCATCAAGATAGTACTTAATATCTTTATTTTATTTTTTTCAATTAATTCAAAGTAGTAGCTACAGATATTGATTTCTATTAATGAGGTTTTTTCTTGGTCCACCCCAGTCATTTACACCTACACAATTTCAGTAGTAAATAGGTGTGTGGCTATAATCAAAACTATTCAGAAGTTGGCTCAGTAGGAGTTTCATTCAATGGTGGCAACAAGATAGAATAGCAATTAATAGGTTGATGTATGGAAATAAATTCGCTTTCGAACTTTCTTAGTGCTTGATGTTCAGGATAGCTTTCCACAGCCAAACTAACTAATTCCTTAGCTTTATCAAGATCGTTATTAGCACGATACCTTTCCGCTAATTGGAGCAACATTCCAGATTCAAGAAGTTGAGGGCAACGGAAACTAAATTTATGGTCACGTTCTTTGAAGTACTTCATTAAACAGGTGTGATGATCTTCAATACTCCATTCAATTTCCATCTCTAGTATATTTCGAGTAACCAATACAGCAGAGCTTGGCTGGATTAAAAGATTTTCATATCTTCCAATAAATTCTAGGCAATTTTCAATGCGGTCTCTTTCACCTACAAGACGATTATAAATGATGAATAGACAGATGAAAGCAAGCTTATCTGCAATGTTGATTCTGTCAAAGTTGGTTTGCAATTCTGTCAACAATTGAGATAAATCTGATAAAGGTTTATTTGGGTCATTTTCCCATAGGATTGCCAGCTGACTTAGAAAACCTTCAAATCGCTTGACCCCAGAACCTCTACTAAAATCGACTATTTGTATCCAATATTGAGGTGCTAGAGAGACGGTCATTATATTACTACGTTCAAGGTTATAATTATAAGGTTCACTTGTAATAGTTTGCTGACGCATAATGAATTCAGTAATGATATGTCTTGCAAGCCGTGCTAAGCCTTGAATCGTTAACCATGTTTTATTATCGATTCTACAAGTGTCGGAATAGCCAGAATCTCGATCTAAGGGTTTTGGTAGTTTTTGTGACGTATGTATGTATTTGGATCTAGCAAGATATGCATTGGACAATGCTGTAGGCAAATCAAAACGAGTTATCGGATGAGTTACAGCGTCAGATTCTTCTCTAAAGAATGAAGGTTTGATGTGGTTGATGGCAAAAGCTTGAAAACGTTTGCCTAACGATACATGTTCAATTCCTAAAATTGCATTACGTACACGTTCAGCAAGTTCTTCTTCAGCACCAGTTAAAGCCTCATCTATAATTCTTCTTTTTCTTTCCTCATAGTCATTCCACGTTGCTTGATGCCCATCAAATTCTTGAGCAAGAGATTCGATTGAGGCAACTAGAAGGGTATACGCCAGTTCAAAGTTATCTGCTATACGATGTATCCCAGTCACATAAGTTCGGATAGCATTCATTACTGTTAAGAATGTTTTGCGGTTCAAACCATGCAATTGCTGGGTAAAATTGATTAAGTGTTGTTTGTGGCTTTCCTGACAGTAGATGACTTTATCGAAGGTTTGATTTACTACTTTATTAGGAACAGTATGAGTGCTTGTACCCATTTCATCACTGAGTAATCTTTCAATCAGTGAATAACTTGGTGAAGCTATGCAATTTAAAGCGAAGGAGAGTATAGCTGAGAAATCACTTATAAAAGATGCAATACCATGGGAAGCCATAAAACCTGGTCCATCGCTATCAGGAAGGGCTTCGATAAGCTCCGTGTATGTGAAAATTAGAACGTTCGAATTATGAAAGGTTGACGTTCCCTCAATTGATCCAGTATCAGTTTCAATACGATCTTCAGCCATAAGGTGTAAATTTGAGTAGATGACACCTTTTAACTTATTGTGATATTCGACATCTCTCGTAAAGAGTTTACCTGAACCAATTTGAAGCACTGATGATTTCCTATTGTTAGATAAATTTTTGAATGATCAAGGTGTTTAGTCCCGGCATTTGATGGATCGGATCAATTTTAAAAAGTTCAGGTTCATCTGTCCACTGTTTGCAGATGAATTCGTAGGGAGTCAGACCCCTGAGTGTTTTGAGTCTGCGGCCGAAGTTGTATGCAGCAATAAAATCAGCAAGGTGAATGCATAGCTGAGTGTGATCGTCGTAATGGAACCGTTTGACAGTAGCTTCTTTAATCGTTCGGTTCATCCTCTCGACCTGTCCATTGGTCCATGGATGCTTAACCTTGGTAAGACGATGTTCAATGCCACATTCAGTACAAACCCGATCAAAGATGTGCTCAGAGGCGTAGCGATCACAGGTGCGGTTCGTGAACTGGATGCCGTTATCTGTTAGCACCGTATGGATTCTATAGGGCACAGCCTTAACCAGATTGCGCATGAACTCCGCGGCTGCCATCTTACTGGCTTTAGTATGCAATTCAGTGAACGCAAACTTGGAAGTGCGATCAATGGCAACGAAGAGATAAAGCTTACCCTGTGCTGTTTGCATCTCAGCGATGTCGATATGAAAGTAACCAATGGGGTAGCTCTTGAAGCGCTTCCTGACAGGGCGATCACCTTGTACCTCAGGCAGTCGTGAAATACCATGCCGCTGTAAGCAGCGGTGTAACGACGAGCGTGTCAGATAAGGAATACTCGGCTGCAATGCATAAAGGCAATCGTCTAGCGGCAACAAAGTGCGTTTTCGAAAAGCAACAATTGCCGCCTCATCTTCAGGCGATAACACGCTTGAGCGAGGATTCTTTGGGCCGGTTGTAAGATCATCTACTGAAGTACGTTTCTTCCATTTTGCGACGGTCTTTTGATTGATGCCGTAACGCTTGGCTAGCGTTCTTAAGCTCTCTTGACTATTTTGTATTGCTCGACGCACTGCCTGTGTCGTTGTGGCGCTGCTGTGTAGAACTTGTCCCATAGTGCTTCCTTCCATTTATCTGAGAATATTGCACCATTAAAATCTGGGACTAAACACCTAGTTGACCACTACAATTTTTTACTTACAACACGCAACCTTTTTAACACACGTTGATTATAAATCTTTTTTTTCAAGGTGCTAATATAATTGAGTAATACTTAACTTAGACAACATAAACCACTGATTCTAATAACTTTCATCTTGTATTATCACAGATTATTGTTTATCGAGATTTTGCAAGCTTTACTTAATTGGAGAAATTATTATGCGTGCTTTAACTTACCACGGTGCTAAAGATGTGCGAGTGGACAATGTCCCAGAGCCTAAACTGCAAGAAAAAGATGATGTTATTTTACGTGTGACTGCAACTGCAATTTGTGGTTCAGATTTACACTTATATCGTGGCAAAATACCTGCAACCGAGGAAGGCGATATCTTCGGTCATGAGTTTATGGGTGTGGTTGAAGAAGTAGGCTCTGAAGTTACTGCTGTTAAAAAAGGCGATAGAGTTGTTATTCCTTTTGTTATTGCATGTGGTAACTGCTTTTTCTGTCAGCATGACCTAATGTCCGCTTGTGAGACTACAAATACAGGCCCAGGCGCTGCTATTAATAAAAAAATAATTCCGCCACCGGCTGCTTTATTTGGTTTTAGCCATTTATATGGTGGGATTCCTGGTGGACAAGCAGAATTTGTACGGGTTCCTAAAGGTAATTTTAATACGTTCAAAGTAAATGGCTCACTGTCAGATGAGAAGGTTTTATTTTTATCAGATATTTTACCAACTGCTTGGCAGGCCGTGACTAATGCCAATATTACTAAAGGTTCAACCGTAGCTATTTATGGTGCGGGTCCTGTGGGGTTGTTATCAGCAGCTTGTGCCAAAATGTTAGGCGCTGAGCAGATCTTCGTGGTAGATCATAATGACTACCGTTTGCAGTATGCCAAAGATACGTACGGGGCTATTCCGGTTAATTTCGATAAGGTAGATGCTGCTGAATTCATCATTGAACAGACCAAAGGACATCGCGGCGTTGACGGTGTTATTGATGCGGTTGGCTTTGAAGCTAAGGGCAGTTCGAAAATTGAAGGATCAAGCGCTCCAGCTTTACGTCAATGTATGGCAGCTGTGCGTCGTGGCGGGGTCGTTAGTGTTCCTGGTATATATGCAGGACCCATTCATGATTTCTTAATTGGTGACGCTTTTGATAAAGGGCTTACTTTCAAAATGGGCCAAACCCATGTACACAAGTATATACCACAATTATTAGAGTATATTGAAAATGGTGATTTATCACCTGAAGCTATTATTACTCACCGTATGAATTTGTCTGACGCTGCTAAAGGTTATGAAATTTTCGAAAAGCGTGAAGAAGAATGTCGTAAAGTCATTTTAACTCCTTAATTTTTCAAATTTACCCTTAACTTTTAACATTTAAAGGTTAGGTCATAGCTGCTTTAACGAGATTATCTTAAATAATGGTTATCGTTAAAGCAGCTAGGTGTTTAGTCCCGGCATTTGATGGATCGGATCAATTTTAAAAAGTTCAGGTTCATCTGTCCACTGTTTGCAGATGAATTCGTAGGGAGTCAGGCCCCTGAGTGTTTTGAGTCTGCGGCCGAAGTTGTATGCAGCAATAAAATCAGCAAGGTGAATGCATAGCTGAGTGTGATCGTCGTAATGGAACCGTTTGACAGTAGCTTCTTTAATCGTTCGGTTCATCCTCTCGACCTGTCCATTGGTCCATGGATGCTTAACCTTGGTAAGACGATGTTCAATGCCACATTCAGTACAAACCCGATCAAAGATGTGCTCAGAGGCGTAGCGATCACAGGTGCGGTTCGTGAACTGGATGCCGTTATCTGTTAGCACCGTATGGATTCTATAGGGCACAGCCTTAACCAGATTGCGCATGAACTCCGCGGCTGCCATCTTACTGGCTTTAGTATGCAATTCAGTGAACGCAAACTTGGAAGTGCGATCAATGGCAACGAAGAGATAAAGCTTACCCTGTGCTGTTTGCATCTCAGCGATGTCGATATGAAAGTAACCAATGGGGTAGCTCTTGAAGCGCTTCCTGACAGGGCGATCACCTTGTACCTCAGGCAGTCGTGAAATACCATGCCGCTGTAAGCAGCGGTGTAACGACGAGCGTGTCAGATAAGGAATACTCGGCTGCAATGCATAAAGGCAATCGTCTAGCGGCAACAAAGTGCGTTTTCGAAAAGCAACAATTGCCGCCTCATCTTCAGGCGATAACACGCTTGAGCGAGGATTCTTTGGGCCGGTTGTAAGATCATCTACTGAAGTACGTTTCTTCCATTTTGCGACGGTCTTTTGATTGATGCCGTAACGCTTGGCTAGCGTTCTTAAGCTCTCTTGACTATTTTGTATTGCTCGACGCACTGCCTGTGTCGTTGTGGCGCTGCTGTGTAGAACTTGTCCCATAGTGCTTCCTTCCATTTATCTGAGAATATTGCACCATTAAAATCTGGGACTAAACACCAAAATACTTTCGATAAAATCAAGTGAATATATGAATATTATTAGAATGAAGGTCGAGAAACAACTTCAATTCATCAAGCTGCTATAGTCATTTTCGTAGCATAAAAGGATAGGTGAGGTTGAGCATGTAACCTGAAATGAATTTCAGAGACCCATTTCAATTGATGCAATTCACTACCACCAACATGAGATAAGCCAATAACACTTACATATTTGTTCAATTATTTTCAACAAATATTTTATGAAGAAATTTATTAGAAGAAGGTAAATTATGACTATATATACCATTGGTTTTACTAAAAAAAGTGCAAACAAGTTTTTTAATCTAATAAAGCAAAATCACGTTAAAAAAATTATCGATGTTCGCCTTAATAACGTTTCACAACTAGCAGGGTTTGCTAAGCGTGATGACTTGAAATTTTTCTTACGGGAGATATGTAACTGTGATTATGAACATGTGCCTGATTTGGCACCTACAGATGAAATTTTAAAGCCTTATAAAAAGGGCGATATGCCTTGGGATAGTTATAAAGATCTTTTTTTAAACCTTATGGCTCGGCGAAATATAGAAAAACATATAAATCTGCAACAATTTGAAAATGAGTGTTTACTGTGTAGTGAGGATTTACCACATCAATGTCATCGTCGTTTGGTTATAGAATATTTACAGAAATATGCTGAGCAAAATCATGTGATTAAAGATATTTTCTAGGTAAAATTTATCTTCTTTCTTTAAAAAGAATTCGATAGTAAGAACATCACAAATCTAAGAATGAAAGAATGAAAGAATTTGATTGTCATTTAAAGCTATGTATTTCAACGGATTAACATAAGAAATACTATGACTTAAACTTGTTTTGATATTGTGTATTATATTAAAAATATTGCTTGTACATCTTAAGTTGTTAATGATTCAGATTTTTTCTTAAGGTAGTTAAATATAGAGGGATTTCAATGCCACACGGTAAATTTATTTTGCATTCAAATTATATCCCCGCTGGGGATCAACCCGAAGCTATCGCAAGATTGATCTCAGGTATTGATAATGGTGCAACTCATCAAACCTTAAAAGGGATTACTGGCTCTGGTAAGACATTTACCATGGCAAATGTTATTCACCGCTTGAAACGACCTACTATTATTTTAGCGCCGAACAAAACATTGACGGCTCAGCTATACGATGAAATGAAGCGTTTCTTTCCAGAAAATGCGGTTGAATACTTTGTTTCTTACTATGATTATTTTCAGCCAGAAGTGTATATCCCTGGTAGTGATCGTTTTATCCAAAAAGATTCTGCAATTAATGACCATCTAGAGAGACTACGCTTATCCACGACTAAATCCCTCATAGAGCGTCGGGATGTAATTGTTGTTGCCTCTGTATCATCAATTTATGGTTTAGGTGATCCAAGTAGTTATAAAACCTTGCAAATTCCACTAGCTCCAGGTGCCCAATTTGAACAAAAAGAGCTTATCCATCGGTTAGCATTATTACAGTATGAACGAAGTGAAAAAACTTTAAAGCGTGCAATGTTTAGGGTTAGAGGAGACATCATTGATATTTTTCCTGCTGATTCAGAACATCATGCAATTCGCGTCGAACTCTTTGATGGACAAGTTGAGTCTCTTACGTGGATAGATCCTGTCACGGGAAAAAAGTTAAATGAAATAGATCATTACTTGGTTTCTCCTAAAACGCTTTTTGCGACCCCAAAAAATCAGATCGAGACTGCAATACCAAAAATACTTTCTGACATGGAGGAGCGAGTAGAGTATTTGAATAAAGAAAACCGTTTTACAGAAGCGAATCGTTTGTATGAAAGAATTACAAATGACATAGAAATGATGCAGCAATTAGGCTATTGCTCGGGAATGGAAAATTATTCTTGTTATTTTAGTGGACGTGATGCGAAGTTACCGCCAACTACCTTACTCGACTATTTAGCTGAAGATGGATTGTTATTTATAGATGAATCGCACGTCATGATTCCTCAGATTTCAGCAATGTATCGTGGAGATCAGAGTCGTAAAGAAACGTTAATTGAATATGGATTCCGTTTGCCATCCTCCAAAAATAATCGTCCATTAAATTTTCAGGAATTCGAAAGGATTAAGCCACAAACTATATTTGTTTCTGCGACACCAGGAGATTATGAATTACGTGTATCTCAGCCTAGAATCATTGAACAAATGATTAGGCCAACGGGATTGCTTGACCCTAAAGTCGAGGTAAGAAAATCTGAAGGGTACATTGATGATCTGCTCATTGAAATAGAAAAGTGCGTTAACAATCACAATAGAGTTCTAGTGACAACTCTAACGAAGGTAGGAGCTGAAAAGCTTCATGATTTTATATCAGATAAAGGTTTTCAAGTTCGATATATGCATTCGGATATAAAAACTGAAGACCGGATTAAAATTATTGAAGGTTTACGCGTTGGAGAATTTGACATATTAATTGGTGTAAGTCTTTTACGGGAAGGTTTGGATATTCCAGAAGCATCTTTAATCGCTATACTTGATGCTGATAGAGCTGGTTTTCTACGTTCGAGCCAGGCACTGCTTCAGATGATAGGTCGAGTTGCTCGTAACGAGAATGGTAAAGCTATCCTATATGCAGATAATGTAACTGCTGCAATGAGGAAGGCTATTGATGAAACAGCTCATCGAAGAGAACGACAAATTTTATTTAATCAAGAAAATGGAATTTCACCAGTTTCATCAAAACGTAAATTAGCTTCTGATAAAAATGAAGAAGCGGTACTTCCAATACATTCAGCAGCTTTCTGTGAGAATCTATCAATACTTTGTCAACAAATTACAAGCAAAGAACAGGAACTACTTACGTTTGAAGATAATGGAAATGAAGGAGAAGTTGAAAAAATTCGTCATCAATTAGATAATTTATATCGGCAATTTATTTATATTTGACATAAAATTGTTAACATAAGTGTAATGATACAGTATTCATTGAAAGAGCATTGATATCTAAGGGTTTGAGATAAATGGTTCTCAGATATTGGATATCATTGTTTTTAGTGGATATAATCATTAACAATATTTTATAAATCAAAATGTATATTAAAAAAGTATTTTATCAAGCCTATATTGTTGAATACATTTAAATTTTAAAATAAACCAGAAGTTAAGTATTGTTATTCTTCAAGCTTTGCCTATTGAAGTATAGAAATTCTATGCTTATCTATTTATACTATGGGTGGGTATAGTATATTAATTTCGTGGGAACAAGGAAACCTGAATATATGCCATATAGCGATATTGATAAAAAACAGTCACTTATACGGATTAAGCGTGTTAAGAAACAAGTAGCAATACTTGAAAAGACACTTAATGAAGGTAACAGTGGTGATGAGTTATTGAAACAGTTGACAGCCGTTCGTGGAACGATAAATGGTTTGATGGCAATGGTTCTTAACAGTTATTTAAGAGAGGAGTTTCCAGAAAATGAAGCTCTAACTGAGTCTCAAAAGAAATCAATTGAAGAGACAATTGCTGTTATTAAGTCATACCTTCGTTAATTTTAAAGATTGATCCTATCTAAAAGTGTTGCATATAGATTCTATACCATTGGTGTAAGGACTTCGCCATGACAATATTTTTGAAGAAACTTAAAAAGAATTTGCGCTTTTACTTCATCAAGCCTCATATAAATCACATTTTTTATAAATGTGATTAGTACGAAATATCAGTGTGATTTATTACTTCAATCAATTCAAAGTAGAGGTGGTAGTATGACTTTAGGACTTACTGCTCTAGAATTAGCAAGAATTCAATTTGCATTTACCGTTTCGTTTCATATCATTTTTCCAGCCATTTCAATTGGTCTAGCAAGTTTTTTAGCTGTTTTAGAATGGCGTTGGCTAAGAACCAAAAATCCTATTTATCAAGATTTATTTAAATTTTGGATCAAAATTTTCGCTGTTGCCTTTGGCATGGGGGTGGTCTCTGGGGTAGTCATGAGCTACCAATTCGGCACAAACTGGAGTGAATTTTCGAGAATAGCAGGAGGCGTCACAGGCCCCTTATTAGCATATGAAGTTTTAAGCGCCTTTTTCTTAGAAGCCGGCTTTTTGGGTATTATGCTTTTTGGTTGGGGACGAGTTGGTCCTCGAGCTCATTTCTTTGCAACCTTAATGGTAGCGATCGGAACATGTATTTCGATGTTCTGGATTTTAGCATCCAATAGTTGGATGCATACCCCCCAAGGTTTTAGTATCGAAAATGGAATAATTGTTCCCCAAAACTGGTTTGAAATTGTATTTAACCCATCATTTCCTTATCGTTTTACACATATGGCTATTGCTGCATTTTTGGTTGCTGCGTTGTTAGTGTGTGCAACAGCAGCATGGCATTTACTTAAAGGTCGTAGAGATGCTTTAGTCAAAACATCATTTTCAATGGCTCTTTGGCTGATTATGGTTCTTGCACCTTTGCAAATTTTAGTGGGCGATAATCATGGTTTAAATACTTTACATCATCAACCTGCCAAATTAGCTGCAATTGAAGGCCATTGGGAAACAAATAAAAATGAAGCTATGCCTTTATATTTATTTGGTATTCCTGATATGGAAGAAGAACGTACTAAATATGGAGTATCAATTCCTTATTTAGGTAGTCTGATCATGACACATTCATTAAATGGTGAAGTCAAAGGCTTAAAAGAATTTGCTCCTGAAGATCGGCCGAATTCTTTGATCATCTTTTGGAGTTTCCGTGTCATGGTTGGTATGGGAATGTTAATGCTGCTATTAGCCGTCTTAGGCTTATGGCTGCGTCGTTCTGACCGTTTATATGAAAGTAAATGGTTTCAACGTTTTGCATTATATATGGGTCCGTCAGGTTTTATCGCTCTTCTAGCTGGTTGGTTTACAACAGAGGTCGGTCGTCAACCTTGGGTTGTTTACAATGTACTTCGTACTAAAGATGCGTTGTCACCCGTATCCGCATCGCAAGTTGGAATAACTCTAATTATTTTTGTTCTGGTTTATTTTGTAGTTTTCGGTATTGGCATTTATTACATGTTAAAGCTAATGCATAAAGGCCCGCAATTCTTAAGTGTACATTCAGGCGAACATGCTGATGTTGGTCAAACACCGATGCGACCAATGAGTGCGGTTGAAGGAAGCTTAGATAAACTAGAATCAATACGGGAGAATCGCCATGATTGATTTATCTCTTATTTGGATTGTCATTATTGGAATTGGTGTATTGATTTATGTCATTCTAGATGGGTTTGACTTAGGTATCGGAATTTTATTTCCTTTCATTAAAGGTTCCAATGAGCGAGATGTGCTAATGAATACCGTTGCTCCGGTCTGGGATGGTAATGAAACTTGGATGGTGCTTGGTGGGGCGGGGCTTTTTGCTGCCTTTCCGCTAGTTTATTCAACAGTTCTTTCTGCACTTTATATGCCGATTATTTTGATGGTGATCGCATTAATATTTCGTGGAGTTGCTTTTGAATTCCGATTTAAAGCAAACCGTACTAAGCATCTGTGGGATAAAGCTTTTATTAGTGGTTCAGTATTTGCAGGTTTTCTTCAAGGTGTAGTTCTAGGTGCATATATTCAGGGTATTAAAACCTTAAATGGTGTTTATGCTGGTGGGCAGTTGGACTGGTTGACACCTTTCTCTGTGTTTACTGGTATTGGTGTAGTCGTTCTGTATGCAACTTTAGGATGTGGATGGTTAATTTATAAAACTGATGCTGAAATTCAAGAAAAAATGTTTTCAATGATGCCTAAACTGATCATTTCAGTATTTATTATTTTTGGATTAGTTACTATCTATACACCACTTTCACAACCGCAAATTGCTGAACGCTGGTTTAGTCAGCCTCAGTTAATGTACTTTAGTCCAATTCCTGTATTAGTACTTATTTTTACGGGAATGGCTTTACGGGCATGTAAACAAAAGAAAGAACTTAGTCCTTTTATTTATACGTTAGGCTTAGTCTTCCTTGCTTATACAGGTTTTTTAATTAGTTTGTGGCCTTATATTATTCCACCTTCAGTAACGATCTGGCAGGCTGCAGCCCCAGCGAATAGTCAACTTTTTGCTTTGATTGGTGCACTGTTGCTCATTCCTATTATTCTGACTTATACCATTTTTTCATATTGGATTTTTAAAGGTAAAGTTCGTGTTGGTGATGCTGGTTATCATTAGGAGTTTGTATGAAACTTTCACAGACAGGATGGTTTATCTTACTTTGGGTAATTGGTGTAGTTACATTAGCGGTTATTGCAGGAATTTTTAGATTCTTAATTCAATTAGCATACTAAGAGCTCAGAGAATAGTGATGAAAGGGCCTTTGTTTAGGCTCTTTTGTATAATGTAAAAAATAAAAATTTCTCAATAGACTAGATTTGATTAAGAATGTCATGATTTTTGTATCTATTTAATTGAATTTAAAATAATTTCCTATTAATTGTTGAGTGGCTTAAACTTTTTTATAAAATCCCTTTTATACTATAGGTGGGTATAGTATATTAGATTGCTTAATACAACATCTACAAATTTGATGTTGTATCGAACGAATTTCGGCTTGTATATGCGATTAGTTAAAAATGATTGTCTACTAGGTATGTATTAAATCTATGTCACTTTTCATTATTACCCTAGTCACTCTGGTCGTAGGAATAGGTAGCGTTTTGATCGCAGACTTATTGGTAACGAGAGCTGGGGCAGCTATTAACAATCAAGATAGTTATGTACAACAAGGCTTTTTAGGTCTAGCAGCTGGTGCGTTATTAGCAACAAGTTTTACACATTTGTTACCAGAGGCTTTTGAAAGCAATATAGATACACATCAACTTTTTTTAGCACTTCTAATTGGTTTAGTTTTCTTTTTTCTACTTAATAAAGCTGAATTGTGGCATCACGGACATGAGCATAATCATTCACATGAGCCACATACAACTAATGGTTGGTCACTATTATTGGGTGATGGAGTCCATTGTTTTGGTGATGGTATTTTGATTGCTTCAATTTTCATTGTTGACATACATCTTGGGCTGATTGCAGCTGCTTCGGTTCTTGTACATGAAGTACCTCATCATATGGGTGATTTGGTAGTTCTTAGGCAGAAAAATCATCGTAGTGCTGCTGTACTAAAGCTTACTATGGCTGGTGCAATGACAGCTTTAGGTGGATTAAGTGGATATTTTCTACTGGCCGGATTACAGCAATGGCAACCTTTCCTTATGATTTTGGCTAGTAGTAGTTTTATTTATGTGTCTTTATCAGATCTAATTCCTCAATTACAACAGCGTTGGACAACTAAAGATACCATTATCCAAATTCTTTGGCTTTTTATAGGAATTCTTATAGTAACTTTAATTAATAGGGTAGTTCATGGTGCACATTAACTTTGAATGTAAGGTTTGATATATGGATAAATTAATATTTGATGAACACTATACTCATCGTCTAAATATTCTAGGTGAAAATTTACCTTTATTGACTATGTGTTTGCGAGGGATAGAACGTGAATGTTTGCGTGTAACGAAGAATGGGAATTTGGTGCTTACACCGCATCCAAAAACACTAGGATCAGCTTTGACAAATGAGTTTATTACTACAGACTATTCCGAATCATTAATGGAATTTGTTACGCCACCTTGTTTGAGTGCTTCAGAGGTCCTTGCAGAACTTAATGATATTCATCGTTTTGTTTATACAAAACTAAATAATGAATACCTTTGGAGTTCATCAATGCCTTCTCTTTTGCCAGAAGAAGAAAGGATTCCTATAGCTGAGTATGGCAATTCAAATATTGGTAAGTTTAAACACGTTTATCGAAAAGGATTAGCTCTTCGATATGGTAGGGCCATGCAATGTATAGCAGGTATTCACTATAATTTTTCATTACCTGAGCAATTAATTCAGCTTTTATACCAACTAGATAATATAACTACTTTCGAAAATAAAGATCGGTCATCAATTTATATGGATATGATACGAAATTTTCACCGTTATAGTTGGCTATTGATTTATCTATTCGGAGCATCCCCAGCGGTTAATTCAAATTTTTTAAAAAAAAACTTAGATCAATTTAAAAAATTTGATAATGACACTTACTACTTGCCTTATGCGACTAGTCTTCGAATGAGTAAGATTGGTTATCAAAGTAGTGCACAATCTACTATCTCTCCTTGTTTTGATAGTCTCAATTCATACATTCATAGTATAAAAGAGGCTTTAGAAACACCTTACCCCTTGTATACGAATATTGGTACCCATAAAAATAACGAATGGGTGCAACTTAATACTAATATTTTGCAAATAGAAAATGAATATTATTCAAATATTAGACCAAAACGAGTTCCATATTCTGGTGAGCGTGTGCTTCATGCATTAAATGCACGTGGGGTACAGTATGTCGAGATACGTTGTTTGGACATTAATCCTTTTTCTTCGTTAGGAATTGATTTAGAGCAAGCTTACTTTTTGGATGCATTTTTATTATTTTGTGCTTTATATAAAAGCCCATCATTAAGTCAAGATAGCCTTAATCAGGCGAATAATAACTTTCACCTTGTGGCTGAAAAGGGGCGAAAGCCAAATTTAGAACTCCAAAATGGAGATAGTTCAATTGCTATGTATGATTGGGCTCAAGAGTTGTTGGCTAATATTAGACCTCTAGCTAATTTACTCGATCATGCAAATGATATTAATAAACATAAAGAAGCTATATATGCTCAACAGGCTAAAATTGAGAATTCATTCTTAACGCCATCCTCTAAGGTCTTAACATATATGTTTCAACATAATATAGGTTTTAATGACTTCGCTTTACATCAATGCCAGCAACATTTGAATAACTTTTCGAAACAGGTTTTGACGGATGAGCGTAAACAATTTTTTGAATCAGTTGCACAAAAGTCTCTTCTTGAGCAAGAAGTGTTAGAGCAGCAGCAAGTCATGGATTTTAATTTGTTTATGAAGAATTATTCAAGTTGAATGCATACTAGTTAAAAAGAAAATGATTAAGTAAATTCGATAGATTAATTTGTATCATGGTTTTATTTTAATTGATTTTAATTTAAACAATTGAAATATTCTTTTCTAACAATCGGTTTGATTACTAGGTTTTTTTTACTTTAACATAAATTATTGATTTAATTTATTTATTTTTTAAGCGTGTTTTTGCTAAAAGATAATTTGATATACAGAAGTGTTAATATAAGAATATTTAATATAAATTTTCTTTTTTTTAAAAAATATATTTTTAATATTTTTTTACTAAATTACTGATTTTTAATAATATTAAATTAATTATGCAAAGCAATAGTATAACTAAAAGATAATTTTCTTCAAAAAATATTAATTATTTTTAATTTACCCCTTTTATACCATGGGGGGGTATAGTATTATGAGTTTAACGATAAGAGAGTATAGTATGATGACTAAATCTAAATGAGAGAAGGTTGAATATATGCCATACAATGATCGTGAGAAGAAACAAGCGCTTACTCGTGTTAGACGTATCAAAGGACAAGTCGCTGCTCTTGAGCAGGCACTTGATGAAGGTACTGAGTGTGGTGTAATTCTTCATCAGCTAGCCGCAGTCCGTGGGGCTGTAAATGGTTTAATGGCGGTTGTACTAGAAAGTTATTTGCGAGAAGAATTTCCAGATAATGAAACTAGAACTAACTCTCAAAGAAAGTCAATTGACGAAACTATTTCTATCGTTAGATCGTATCTTCGTTAATCAGCACCGACTTGATGTTCGGTGCCAAAAACTACATTTGGTCTAAGGAAACGACATCATGAAATCACGTGCAGCAGTTGCTTTTGAGCCGGGGAAACCCCTACAAATTGTTGAGATTGACGTTGAACCGCCTCGTAAGGGAGAGGTTCTAATTAAAATTACGGATACAGGTGTTTGCCATACTGATGCCTTTACTTTATCTGGTGACGATCCAGAAGGATTATTTCCAGTTGTACTTGGGCACGAAGGTGCAGGCATTGTTATAGAGGTTGGGGAGGGTGTAACCAGCGTTAAGCCAGGTGACCATGTTATTCCGCTTTATACAGCTGAATGTGGTGAATGCCTATTCTGTAAATCTGGTAAAACTAACCTTTGTGTTGCTGTTCGTGCTACCCAAGGTAAAGGGTTAATGCCAGATGGAACAACACGTTTCTCATACAATGGTCAGCCTCTTTATCATTACATGGGATGTTCAACTTTCAGTGAATATACCGTGGTTGCTGAGGTTTCTGTTGCAAAAATTAATCCAGATGCAAACCCAGAACATGTTTGTTTATTGGGATGTGGTGTAACTACTGGCATTGGCGCTGTTCATAATACTGCAAAAGTTCAGCCTGGTGATTCGGTAGCAATCTTTGGTCTTGGTGGTATTGGTCTAGCTGCTCTTCAAGGTGCACGTCAGGCAAAAGCTGGTCGTATCATAGCAATTGATACTAATCCTGCTAAATTTGACTTGGCACGTCAATTTGGTGCAACTGAATGTCTTAATCCAAAAGATTATGACAAACCAATTCATGAAGTTTTAATTGAAATGACTGGATGGGGTGTTGATCATACATTCGAATGTATTGGTAACGTGAATGTTATGCGTTCAGCATTAGAAGCGGCTCATCGTGGTTGGGGACAATCGATCATTATCGGTGTAGCTGGTGCAGGCAAGGAAATTTCAACTCGTCCATTCCAGTTGGTGACTGGTCGTACATGGAAAGGCTCGGCTTTTGGTGGTGTTAAAGGTCGTACACAACTTCCAGGAATGGTGGAAGATGCGATGAAAGGTGAGATTGATCTTGCTCCTTTCGTTACCCATACAATGGGCCTTGATGATATTAATAAAGCCTTTGATCTTATGCATGAAGGCAAGTCAATCCGTACGGTTATTAAGTACTAATTAACTAATCTCATATTAAAAATCCATGGTGTGAATTTCACACCATGTCGATCAATTCATCTTAAGGAAAGTAAAATGAGCGAAATTCATATACACCCTTCTCTTGATCATGGGATCCGTCCAAGCCAAGAAAACTTCGACGGTGGAATCTTAGAATGTCTATGCTCAACGGATAAAGTTCAAGTTGAGGTTGGTGCTCAAACATTGCATAACCATGCTTGTGGATGTACTAAATGCTGGAAACCAGAAGGTGCTACGTTCGCTGTAATTGCAGTTGTACCACGTGACAAAGTAAGCGTTGTAGCAAATCCACAAAAGCTTCATATTGTTGATGAGAATGCTGCAATTCAACGTCACGCATGTCGTGAATGTGGAGCGCACCTTTTTGGTCGTATCGAAAATAAAGATCATGCATTCTACGGTTTAGACTTTGTTCATACGGAGCTTTCTCCACAAGAAGGATGGTCTGCTCCTGGTTTTGCAGCTTTTGTTTCGTCTGTGATTGAAAGTGGAACTCCTCCATCAAATATGGATGCTATCCGCAATCGTTTACGTGAACTTAAACTTGAACCTTATGATTGTTTGTCACCGGGCTTAATGGATGCTTTAGCTACACATTCAGCTAAGCAGAAAGGAACGTATAAAGAAGCTTAATTCTCTTTATTAAACTTGAAAAACTGAGGTCGTGATGAAAGAAGAACCCGCTATCAAAACGACCCCACAAACTTCCTCGACTGCATTTGTATATGGTATGCCAGCACATGCAGATCGAGTGAGGGCTGTGGGAGAGGTACATGCCCGTCCACCTTTATTAATACAAGCTCCACGAAACTTATTGCAGTTAGCTTTCTTGACAGAGGGAGATCCAAGCAAGGACCAAATTGCGCTGGATGAACTATCAGATCGCTTTGGCTTGAAAAAAACTCAAAAAGAAGAATCACCACTTCATGGTTTGACTTGGGATGAAGGAAATTTGCATTGTGAAAAACACACAGAATTTTCCACATATCTTTGGTGTGCAGAACTAGATGTACCAACGGGATTGCCTAAAGGTGAAGATCCATTTAAAAATGGCTTTGTTCCACCAGGTGAAATTATCTCAGGTATCTGCTTGCAAGTATTGCCATGGGCTACTGAATCTGAAAAATTGGTAAATCGTTTTGATACAGTCAGTTTGTGCTATTCACTAGTAGAAAATGAAACAGCAGCTATTTTGACTGATTTCAGACAAGATAATGACGGTCTGACCCGGATTCTTATTCTTGATCGTGGTTTGACAGAGGCTCGTGCAGGCGCACTTGCTCAAAGTTTATTAGAGATTGAAACATATCGAACATTGGCATTACTTGCTTTGCCATTAATTCGAACAATGACCTTTGAACTACGTCAGATGGAGCTACGGCTTGCCGCGATCACTGATGAAATGAATAAAGGAACAGAATTAAGACGTGATAATGATGTACTGCTATTTGAACTTACGACGCTTGCAACTGAACTAGAAGCCAATGTGGCAGCGAATCTTTACCGATTTGGCGCCAGTCGTGCTTATTATGAACTCGTTGAAGAACGTTTGAATAGACTTTCAGAAAAGTCTATATCTGGATATTGCACATGGCACGACTTTCTTGAGCGTCGTATCGCTCCAGCGATGAGGACATGTCAATCTGTTAAAGAACGCCAAGCTACTCTTTCTGAAAAATTAACACGTGCTATTTCTCTTTTGCGTTCATGGATCGATGTTGAGTTAGAGCGTCAAAATCGAGATTTGCTCACATCAATGAATAATCGTGCTAGACAACAATTACACCTTCAACAAACGGTAGAAGGTTTATCCGTTGCTGCGATTTCTTATTATGTTGTTAGTTTACTTGCATATTTAGTGAAAGGTATACCTTCAGTTCATGATATAGCAGCGCCTGAATTCACAATTGCGATATTAGTACCGTTAGTGATGTTTTCTATTTGGTGGACAATGCGAAAGATTAGACAAAAGCATAGTGATGTAATACCAGAAAAATAATCATTTTAACGACAAACAAGACCTCTCTAAAAATAAAGGGAGATCACAACTTTTTTGTAATAAGGAAAACGATATGGATCGTGTTGAACATCATGCAATGTTTGGTGGTTGGCAAGACGTTTATCAACATAAATCTGAAGTACTCGGATGCATGATGAAATTTGCTATTTATCTGCCTCCTCAGGTGCATCAAGATAAATTACCAGTACTGTACTGGCTCAGTGGTCTTACCTGCACAGAACAAAATTTTATTACGAAGTCTGCAGCGCAACAATATGCGGCTGAACATGGAATTATTATTGTTGCACCAGATACTAGCCCTCGTGGAGAAAATGTAGCTGACGATCCTGCATATGATCTCGGTCAAGGTGCTGGATTTTATCTGAATGCCACTCAAGATCCTTGGGCTGCACATTTTCAAATGTATGATTATATTGTGCATGAACTTCCAGCGCTAATTGAGGCTCATTTCCCTGCGTCACAAAAACGCGGTATTAGTGGTCATTCAATGGGAGGACATGGGGCATTAACGATTGCCTTACGTAATCCCGAATTATATCTGAGCGTATCAGCTTTTTCGCCTATTGTTAATCCATCCATAGTTCCTTGGGGACAAAAAGCTTTCAATGCTTATTTAGGAGCTGATCAGGAATCATGGAAACAATACGATACTGTTGAATTAGTTAAGAATTCAATTCATAAAATTCCATTATTAGTTGATCAAGGCTTAGGGGATGAATTTCTTGATAGCCAACTTCAACCAGAAAGACTACGAAAAGTATGTACTGAAATGGATCACCCTTTAGTTTTAAACCTAAGAGAAGGTTACGACCATAGTTATTACTTCATTGCGAGCTTTATTCGTGCACATATTGTGCATCATGCTTTAGCTCTTAAGTGCTAGGAAATAGGGAGATAAACTCATGGTAAAGTCTACAGGACGTCATCGTGTTGTTATTATTGGAGCTGGTTTTGGAGGGATAGAGGCTGCAAATAGTCTCGCTGGTGTCAATGTCGATATAACTATTATCGACAGAAGAAATCACCATCTATTTCAACCATTATTGTATCAAGTCGCAGGCTCATCTTTATCAACATCTGAAATCGCTTGGCCTATTCGATATATTTTTCGAAACCGTCCTGAAGTCCGTACCTTAATGGGAGAGGTGCAGGGCATTGAAGTGGGTAGCCGACTAGTTGTTCTTGATGATGGCGAAAAGTTGCATTATGACACTTTAGTTATTGCGACAGGTGCTACTCATGCTTATTTTGGTCATGATGAATGGGAGCGATTTGCACCAGGTTTAAAAACCTTGGGGGATGCAACAAATATTCGAGAACGAATTCTGGCTGCCTTTGAAGAAGCTGAACGTACCAAAGATCCAATCTTAAGAAAGGCTTTACAAACATTTGTGATCATTGGAGGTGGTCCGACGGGAGTTGAGCTATCAGGAACTATTGCAGAACTGGCAAAAGATACGTTATCTCGAGATTTTCGTTTGATAGATCCTCGTGAATCTCGAGTGGTATTGATTGAAGCCGGTCCACGTTTATTATCAGTTTTCCCTGAAAAGTTGTCTAGCTATACCCGTCAGGCACTTGAACAACTTGGTGTTGAGGTTGTACTTGGAACACCAGTGACAAGTTGTTCAGAAGATGGTGTTGTTTATGATGGAAAACAGCTACCTGCAAAAACAATTATTTGGGCTGCTGGCGTACAAGCATCTCCAGCAGCTCGTTGGTTAAATGTTGAATCTGATCGTGCAGGGCGTGTGTTGGTTGATTCAAATCTAACTGTGACAGGGCATCCTGAAATTTTCGTCATTGGTGATACCGCGGCAGTTACTATGGAAGATGGTAAGTTAGTACCAGGTATAGCACCAGCCGCCAAACAACAAGGAAAATATGTTGCGAAAACCATTGATAATCGATTAAAAGGCAAAGATATAAAAGAGCCATTTAAATATCATCATCAAGGTAATCTAGCAACAATTGGACGTAGTCGCGCAGTTGTTGATATGGGTAAATTTCAACTACAAGGAGTACTCGCTTGGTGGTTTTGGAAACTTATACATATTTACTTTTTGATTGGTGTGCAAAGTCGTTTAAACGTTGCCTTAAGTTGGTTGTGGAATCATAGTGTGGGTTATCGTGGTTCAAGACTTATCACAAATGTAAGAAAAGAAGATATTAGTAAATCTATTCCTAAGAATTAAGCTAACTTTAATTTTAGGAATTAATAGAAAATATTTTAATAATTATTAGCTTACGACTTTTTAAGCGATAGAGGGTAGAAACATGAAAACACATTCTTTTGGTGAACCCAATAACATTACTTTATCTAATAATTGTATTGAAGTTCGAGGTGCGCGTGAGCATAACCTTAAGGATGTAGATGTTTCTATCCCAAGAAATGCACTTGTTGTTTTCTCAGGTGTATCGGGTTCGGGAAAATCATCACTTGCTTTTGGGACTATTTTTGCTGAAGCACAAAGAAGATATTTCGAATCTGTTGCACCTTATGCAAGACGCTTAATAGATCAGGCAGGAGTACCAGATGTTGATGCTATTGATGGTCTACCACCAGCAGTAGCATTGCAACAACAACGTGGTGCAAGTAATACCCGTTCTTCTGTTGGAAGTGTAACAACTTTATCAAGTCTCGTGCGAATGATTTATTCGCGTGCGGGTGCATATCCTGCCGATCAGCCAATGTTATATGCCGAGGACTTTTCACCAAACACTCCTCAAGGTGCTTGTCCTACCTGTCATGGTTTAGGTCACATTTATGAAGTTACAGAATCGACAATGGTTCCTGACCCAACACTGAGTATTCGTGAGAGAGCTATCGCATCTTGGCCACCTGCTTGGCACGGGCAAAACTTACGCGATATCCTAGTAACCCTAGGATATGATGTTGATCGACCATGGAAAGATTTACCGCAATCGGATCGAGATTGGATTTTATTTACTGAAGAAACCCCAACAGTTCCTGTCTATGCCGGTTTAAGTCCCACTGAGACTCAGTCCGCACTTAAACGTAAATTAGAACCTAGCTATATGGGTACTTTCACTGGTGCTCGTCGCTATGTCCTTCATACTTTTGCTAATACCCAAAGCACGTTGATGAAAAAACGTGTTTCACGTTTTATGGAAGGAAAATTATGCCCTTCCTGTCATGGTAAACGCCTTAAACCAGAAGCCTTATCTATTACCTTTGCAGGAGTAGATATTGGTGAGTTTATGCAACTTTCTTTGGATAAGTTAACTTGCCTGCTTGAACCCATTGTTCTTGGCGATTTCGACGCTCATGATGCTGGCGAAAAGACTAATAATAAAGTAACTCAACTTGATAGATCTGAACGAGCAACAACAGGTAGAGCAGTGCATTCTGTATCTCCAGATGTAAGACGTACTTCAGCACTTTCAGATGAAAAGAAAATTGCTGCCCAGCGTTTAGCAAGTGGTGTGGTAGGGCGTTTAAATCAATTACGCCAGTTAGGCCTTGGTTATCTAACATTAGATAGAGCCACACCGACTCTTTCAGCTGGAGAGTTACAACGTTTGCGTTTAGCAACACAATTAAGTTCTATGCTATTTGGTGTAGTTTACGTACTGGATGAGCCGTCTGCTGGATTACATCCTTCAGATAGTCAGTCATTATATGATTCCCTCGATAAATTAAGAGATGCTGGGAACTCCGTATTTGTTGTAGAGCATGATTTAGAGCTCATGCGTCGTGCTCAATGGTTAGTGGATGTTGGACCAGATGCAGGAGAGCAAGGTGGTAATATTTTATATAGTGGGGTACCTCAGGGTTTAAGTGAGATTTCAGCTTCACGTACTGCAAGTTATTTATTTAATAAAATCCCAGTTACTCAAAGTTATGGACGTACACCCTCTGGTTGGCTTGAACTTAACAATATTTACCGACATAACCTGCATAATATTGATGCTCGTATACCTCTTGGTGTACTTACAGCAGTTACAGGTATTTCAGGTTCAGGTAAATCTAGTCTCGTTTCTCAAGCTTTACCTGAGTTAGTACTTTCATATTTAGGCAATGAATCTGAAACTGAAAACAATAATGAAGATAATCCTTTAAATGAAGGAATGTTGGTTACCGAGGTTACACGAGGTTCTCTAGCTGGTGATGTGGAGGCTATAAAGCGTCTGGTACAGGTTGATCAAAAACCAATTGGCCGTACTCCACGTTCTAATCTGGCAACTTATACGGGTTTATTTGATCATGTTAGAAAGTTATTTGCTGGGACTCCTGAAGCTCTCCAAGCTCATTATGATGCTGGACGTTTTTCATTTAATGTGGCTAAAGGGCGATGTGAAACTTGTGAAGGTGAAGGCTTTGTCAGTGTAGAATTATTGTTTATGCCAAGTGTATATGCCCCTTGTCCGACATGTCATGGTGCTCGATATAATGATGACACTCTGAAAATTCGCTGGAATGGACGTAATATTGCTGAAGTATTAGAAATGACCGTCAATGAAGCACGTGATTTTTTTGATGGAGAGGTCTCGATTGCTCGTTCACTACAATTATTAAAGGAAATTGGTCTTGGTTATTTACGTTTAGGGCAACCAGCGACTGAACTATCTGGTGGAGAAGCGCAACGTATTAAATTGGCGACCGAGCTGCAACGCAATCAGCGTGGAAATACACTGTATATACTTGATGAGCCAACTACAGGTTTGCATCCATCAGATGTAGATCGATTGTTAGTTCAATTGCAGCGATTAGTCGATGCGGGTAATACCGTGGTTATGATTGAGCATGATATGCGTGCCGTTGCACAAGCTGATTGGGTGATAGATGTGGGCCCAGGAGCTGGAAATGCTGGTGGGCGTATTGTTGTGACAGGAACACCAAAACAGGTAGTACAGAACCTTGATAGTCGTACTGCATCATTTTTAGCAAATGAGTTGAAAAGTTCATATTAATCAATTTTTCTATGTCAATTTCATGCTTTGACCCTTGTTCAAGATATTCAGAAAGGGTTACAGCAGTCGGTTCAGGCTTTGAATTAAGTGAAAAAAAGAGAGTTGACCTCTCTTTTTTTGGTAAGCGTCCGCTGAATCCCATGCCTATTTTTTAATTTGAGTTGGATTTCCAGCGGTGTGGCAGTAATTCTTCTATTTGGGTCACTTTATGTGTCGGCAACCTTTTCAGAA